>JALWJW010000360.1 GCA_026996935.1 Hyphomicrobiales bacterium | reverse complement strand
GGTGCAATGCGCCACATCATGTGTAATTGCTGATCGGTGAGAGCCGTACCAAGGGGGGCAACAGCATTGGCAATGCCGGCGCGGGCCAGTGCGATAACGTCCATATATCCTTCAACTGCAATAATTGACGATTGGTCATAGGCAGATTGTCGCGCTTTATGGAGATTATATAAAACGGCTGATTTATGGAACAAATCGGTTTCTGGCGAGTTTAGATATTTTGCTGGTGTGTCCGGGTTCATGGCGCGGCCGCCAAAGGCAATGACTTTGCCGCGCGGGTCGGCAATGGGGAACATGATACGGTCGCGAAAACGATCATAAGGCACAGCAATGTCTGGCCCGGCAATCACCAGACCGGCGGCAACCATTTGCTCAAGCGGGATTTTGTTTTCGGTCAGATGTTTTTTAAGGGCATAACGATCATTAGGTGCAAACCCCATTTGAAATTCTTGCTGAATGGAGGTGGTGAGGTGCCTGTCTGACAAATAGCCACGTGCAGCGGCTGCGATTGGGTTTTGTAATTGCTGAACAAAAAACTGATGCGCCAGAGCCATGACATCATAAAGGTTGGCGCGGACTTCCTGGCGTTCAATTTCTTGCGGGGTTTGTTGTGGTAGCTCTAAATTTGCTTCACTGGCTAATTGTTCCACGGCTTCGGGAAAGCTTAAGCCTTGTTTGTCGGTGAGGAATTTAAAAATGTCGCCAGATGCTTTGCAGCCAAAACAATAATATCGTCCCTGGCGATCATCGGCGTGAAAGGAGGGGGTTTTTTCGTGATGAAACGGGCAGCAAGCCCAATAATCGCCGCGCCCGGCATTGGTTTTTTTGCGATCCCATTGCACGGCGCGGCCAACAATGGTGGAAACAGGAATTCTGTTTCTGATTTCTTCCATAAATTGATCTGAAAAACGCATAGTGCTCGCAACGGTTTTAAGGGTCTTTGTCGTTTGGTTTTGAGCGCACAGTTTAAACTATAATTGGTTTAGAGTCTTTTGAATTTGCGTAAGTGAATTGGCAAAATGAAAAACCCCGACCACAGGAGGATGATCGGGGTTTGTGTTATGGTGCCAAAGGGTCAACTTACTGAAAAGACTTATTCAGCAGGCACCATATTGTGATGTGTTTTGTCTTTTGAAAACGGGTCTTCAGGCAACCACCAGGCAAAAGCCATAAGAGCAATACCAATGGCAATCGCCACTGCTGTACCAGAAACAGAGGTGAGCAATGCGTCATATTTTGCGCTACCTGTTGCAGCCAAAGTTACTTTGCCGCCTGCGATTTTGTCCATCAGGAATGTTTGAGAGATGAAATCAAATGACAGCATGTAGGCAAAGGCACCAACAAGACCGCCAAGAACAAAGAACATTGCATCTTTGCGCCCTGTGGCAACAGCAGTGAGCGATGTGCCCGGGCAAAGGCCGCCAATGGCAAAGCCTGTGCCAAAGATCGCACCACCGATAAGAACGCCGACATAGGCTGATTTAACCGAGATGTGTCCGACATTGATCAAGCCCAGAGCAAGGCCAAGGAAAAGCACGACAGAGCTTAGGCCAATGGCAAACAAGATGGTTTTCATCAAGCGCAAATCTTTAAGACGTAGCATATTGATAATGTGGTGTGGGCTTGTGGCGCCAACACGGTGAAGAGCAAAGCCAAAGAACAGGCCAAGCACTATTGCGAGCAAAATTGTCGTCATTATACAGCTCCATTAGATTTTGAGTTAAACATCATCATGGCAACAGGGATGGCTGTGGCAAACACACCTAAAGTAAAGATGTAACCACTTAATGAGGTTTGCATGATGCCAGACATCATATGGCCAGAGGTACACCCGCCTGCCATTCGCGCGCCATATAAGACCAGGAATCCAGCGCCAAATGCGGCGGTATATCGAAGGGCTTTTGAGGAACCAAAGCGCTGGCGCCATACTTGGGGCATTTCGCGTTCGGCTGCATCTTGTTGTGGTGTGGCGTTTGATTTTGAAAGAAGAGCGGAAAGGCCAGCACCTGCCATCATTGCTAAAACAAAGATGAAGCTGTAGTTCATCGGGTTGGCAGCGTGTTTGGCGTATTTACCACCGCTTTTATTAAGATAGGCGTTTGAAGAGGCATAGCCTGATTTTGTTTCTGCTGATTTTGTAATGATTGAATTATCAAGCTGGTTCCAGGCCATTGCATCGGCAATAACAAATTGGGTTGAGACACCAATTGGTTTAACCAGCATGACAGCTAAAAAAAATGACATTGCCAGAAGCACACCGCCAGCAAGCCAGGGTAATCGTGCGTTCATTGTTTTATTCCTTACGTTTGTGAATATGTATATTAGATTTTTCTAATATACATATTCAGGCGCAAAGGGTTTTGATCCCAATCAAATTTAGAATTCCATATGTGTGCATGTGTGTAAGGGGAGTGAGGAGGTGTAAGTGCGCGGTCATACGCGGTTAAATGCAAGATTTATTTGCCGAACTTGCCGTCTTCTATCGCGCTGATCAGGCGTTTGGTAATGCGGATGGCAGTTTGTTGGTCGGTGGTTTTAACCAGTTGTGACAGGGCAGCGGTCAAGGCTGTGCTGGCAATTAGTTGTGGGTCGATGTTTTTATCAAGGCAATCCTGCCAGCTTTTTGAAATGATTTCAGCGGCCAGCAGTTGATCGTTCTCAGGTTTGCCCATTTCAGGTTTGTCCATTAAGAGTTAACCCAAAAGCTCTTTCACAACGCCAGAGGCTTTTGACATATCCATTTGGCCGGCATATTTTTCTTTAACCGCGGCCATGGCTTTGCCCATGTCTTTGAGGCCTTCAGCGCCAATTTCTTTAACAACTTCTGTTACCGCAGCGCGCGCATCTTCCTCGCTCATTTGTTTGGGCATGAATTCTTCAATGATGGCGATTTCTTCAAGTTCACCTTCAGCCAATTCAGGGCGGCCACCGTCTTTATAGGTTTGGGCAGATTCGCGGCGTTGTTTGACCATTTTGCCTAAAATCGCCAGCATACCCGCCTCATCAAGAGATTCGTCTTTGCCAGTGCCTCGGTTTTGAATGTCGCGGTCTTTAAAGGCAGCACTAATAAGGCGCAATGTGGAAAGACGGCGTTTGTCTTTGGCTTTCATTGCTGTTTTAACTTCAGCGTTGATAAGGTCGCGAATGCTGTCACTCATGATTTGGCACCTTGGATGTGGTTTTAAAGTCGTGTTTATTGCCAGAACTGATACTCCTAACCGCTAAATCAGGCAAGAGTTGATTTGATTTTACTTTGTCTGGCCGGTTTCTCAACTTAGGGTCAGGACCCTGATTTATTTGCAAGGTTTTCCCCACAAATCGGCCAGTTTACACGATGTCGCTCTTGACCTTGAGAGGTGGCTCAAATAAGAACAGTGAAATTCCCTTTCTTATTGAGGATAGATAGCGCTCGTGGCCAATTCTGTTGCAAAAAAGACGACTCCCAAGAAAAAACCTAAATCCAAATCCAAGGCTGATTGGCCTGCTGCCAAATATACGGGTGTAGTGGTTCTGGAAGATGGTACGGTGTTTTATGGCTTTGGTGTTGGGGCATCAGGTAGTCATGTGGGTGAAATTTGTTTTAATACGGCCATTACCGGCTATCAGGAAACATTGACGGATCCGTCTTATGCGGGGCAGATTATTACCTTTACTTTTCCTCATATCGGTAATATCGGCACCAATGATGAGGATTTGGAAACCAGCAATACGGCATCAAAGTGCAGTGTTGAAGGCGCGATCTTTAAAGCCGATGTGACAGAGCCTTCAAATTATCGCTCTCAAGCCCATTTGGATGACTGGCTTAAACAGCGAAACATTATTGCGGTATCTGGCATTGATACGCGGGCGCTGACGGTGATTATTCGTGAAAAAGGCCTTTTGAACGGGGTGATTGCTCACAATAAACAAGGCAAGTTTGATATTGAAAAACTTACTGATATGGCCAAAGGTTTTGCCGGTCTTGAAGGGGCTGACCTTGCCAAAGAGGTTTCTTGTACGCAAAGCTATGAGTGGGATGAAACCACATGGGATTTGGAAACCGGGTATGGCCAATTGCTCGATCCTAAACATCATGTGGTGGCGGTGGATTTTGGCGTGAAGCGGAATATTTTGCGCTGTCTGGCAACGCTTGGTTGTAAAGTAACAGTGGTGCCTGCCAATACAAGTTGTGATGATATTTTGGCCTTAAAACCTGATGGGGTTTTCTTATCGAACGGGCCGGGAGACCCTGCTGCAACGGGTGTTTATGCTGCCCCTGAAATTGCAAAATTGATTGAAACCGATATTCCTGTTTTTGGCATTTGTCTGGGCCATCAGATTATGGCTTTGGCACTGGGTGCGAAAACCAAGAAAATGCATCAGGGCCATCATGGTGCTAATCATCCTGTAAAAGATTTTACCACCGATAAAGTGGAAATCACCTCAATGAACCACGGTTTTGCGGTTGATGCAGATACGTTGCCAAAGGGTATTTCGCAAACACATATTTCGTTGTTTGATGGCTCAAACTGTGGTTTGGCGGTTGATGGCAAGCGGGTGTTCTCGGTGCAATATCACCCCGAGGCATCACCAGGACCACAAGATTCGCATTATTTATTTACGCGGTTTGTTGATCATATTGAGCAGGCCAAAGCGTCTTAATATATAATCACGTTTAGTGCTGGTGTTTGGTTGAACGAAATATCTGGTGTAGGCTTTGCTTTTACAGAAAGGCCGCATTTGAGGAGCGCTAAAAACCATAAGCCGTCATATTACCACCTGCTGAGCCATTACTTGTTAAGTCATTGGCGCGGGCAGCAAGGGTTTATGTGGTCGTTTTGGGTTAATCTTGTCGGCCTGCGCCTGGCTGTTTTTGCCATTCAAAGCGCGTTTTATCCAGATATTGGTCATGATTACACGGCTTATGCAATCGAATTTTTGCTTTTTGCGGCCTTTGCTCATGGGGTGGTCTTGGTTTGGCAAATCGTTGGGGTGTTGCGCGCTGGTGAGCGGTTTATTTCAAGCGGTGGTTCTTTTGTTAATGTCTGGGGGTCTTATCTGGGCCTGTTGATTGCGTTTTGGATCAGCCTATCATTTGCCTTTGAGATATGGCAGTGGACGTTGCCGTATCCGGGAAAGAACCAGCAGGCGCGCCGTGTTGACCAATTTGAATTTGCTATTGATAAAACGGGTACGATTGCGCATATTTCGGGTGATATCGGGTTTGGCATTACGCGCAAGTTCAGGGCGTTTCTTAAAAAGCATCCAGATATAAAAATGGTTGTTTTGAACAGTTCTGGCGGCAATGTTTATGAAGCGCGCGGGATTGCAAAACTGATTAGAGATCGCGAAATTGCAACGCGGGTTGAAAAGCTTTGCTATTCATCCTGCACGACGATTTTTATTGGCGGCAAAACCCGATCGCTGGCCAAATCGGCAACTTTGGGGTTTCATCAATATCGCATGGCAGTGGAATATCAGGTCGGTCTTGTCGATATTGAACGTGAGTATATACAAGATCGGGCTTTGTTTTTATCGGCCGGGGTTAAAAGCTCTTTTGTTGATAAAATGTTTGCCTATAAGCCTGATGAAATGTGGTTCCCCAATATTGAGGAATTGCGCCGGGCAGGCGTGGTGACGACGGCAAAATATAATATGATGGGGCCGCGACTTCCTAAACGACTATTTGTTTGGTCGAACTTTTTCCATGCGTCGGTCGATGGCAATACTTTTAATCAGGGCAAAGACCTGCATGCCTTCTTTTAAGCTTAGATCATCGACGGAAGCGCGGGTTAATCTGGTTCGTAGAAACTGATCGCAAACGCATAATTGTATTTCGGCAAAGGCGCTGTCTGGTTCCGGGGCAATCTGGGTTATGGTAGCGTTTAAAATATTGCGGATAGAAAGGTTCGTTGGTTTGGTCGTGGCAATGGCAACATCTCGGGCACGGATACGCAGATCAATGTTTTGACCCGAGCCAAGGGCCAATTGCGGTACAGTGATGAACTGGCCGCCAATATCAATGCTGGTTAGGGAGTATTTGTCATCGCTTGGCCCGATGGAGCCTGAAATCAGGGCGCTTGCTTCAAACCGTCCGGTAAGGTTTGGTAAATCCAAGCGGGCAAGAATTCTGGCGGTGGGCCCTGTGGCAACGATTTTACCACTATCGATGAGAATAAGTTTTTTGGCCAGTTTTGCCACTTCATCGATGGAGTGGGAAACATATAAAACCGGGATGCCAAATTTTTGTGGAATGGTTTGGATGAAGGCCATTACGCTGGCGCGATGTTTTACATCCAAGGCGCTTAAAGGTTCGTCCATTAAAAGCAATTTGGGGCGTGATAATAAGGCTCGTGCAATTGCAATGCGCTGACGTTCACCGCCCGACAGTGTGTTTGGTTTTTTATTGAGAAAAGAGGCCAGACTAAAAGCCTCGATAATCTCAGACAAAGTGATTTGGCTATTGTTTTTATTGGCGCGCTTTTCTGCAAACTCAAGGTTTTGTTGAACTGTTTTGTGGGCAAAAAGACGTGCGTCCTGAAACACCAACGCGGTGTTGCGTTTGTGTGGTGGAATAAAATGAGTGTCGTTCTGCCAGACAATATTATCAAGTTTTATGAGGCCAGTTGCTTTTGGTTCCAGCCCTGCGATCATGCGTAAAAGCGTGGTTTTTCCAGAACCGTTTGAGCCAAACAAAGCGGTGATGCCTTCCAGCTCAATATCGTGGCTGATATCGATGATGCCAAAGGGGCGCTTCAAGGTGCAGGCAAGCGATAACACGGTCATTTGTCGCCTCCGTTTTTAGTTGACCCAAAAACGGGGAAACGATGGTTGAGGGTGAACACGATGAGAAGGACAAGGAATGAAAACGCCAACAGAGCAGCCGACATCATATGGGCATTGGTAAAGTTTAAGGTTTCGACATTTTCAAAAATTGAAATGGAAATTACGCGAGTTTTGCCGGGAATGTTGCCACCGACCATCAGCACCACACCAAATTCGCCGACGGTATGGGCAAAGCCTAGAACGGCGGCAGTTAAGATGCCGCGTTTGGATTGCGGCAAAGCAATGGTAAAAAATCGATCTATCGGTCCCGCACCAAGATTGGCGGCTTCTTCCAGTGGTTTTGTTCCCATGGATGCAAAAGCGTTGGATAAAGGTTGAACCACGAATGGCAGAGAGTAAACCATAGAGGCAATGACAAGTCCTGAAAAACTAAAGGTGAGGGTTGAGCCGGTAAGCTCAAACCACCATTTCCCCAAGCCCTGATTGGGACCAAGCAAAATAAGGAAATAAAACCCAAGTACGGTGGGCGGCAGTATAAGCGGCAAGGCGGTGACGGCTTCAACTATTGGCTTAAAGGCTGAACGTGAAAACGCCAACCACCAGGCCAGCGGCATTGCCAGTACAAGCAACAACACTGTGGTTAAACTGGCTAGCTTAATCGTTAGCCATATGGCTTGGTAGTCCATTTGACCTCATTGGTTTTCTTTAGTCATTAAATCTGTAATTCATTATAACCTAATTTGAACGCGATAGTTTGATTTCATCACTTTGATTAGCTTATCCTGGGTGCAAGTATGATGGATTTTGGTTTCAAGGTTTTCTGTCATGGATGTTTGCGGAAATTTTCTTATAACTAGAAAATTATGGGTATTTCTAAAGGTGAATACTAAGTCGTAATCCTGGTTATTCAATTCTTATATGCCCGGCCTTTGAAAAATGGTGGTAAGGCAAGGGCCATGAAAAGGGCGGCCATGATAAAAGGAGCGCCGGGGAAATAGTATGGCGTTTGGGCGCTGGTGAAATATGAGAATAATTGCGTCATGATCAAGGGAGCCAATATCATTGTCAGGGCAGATGCTGAGGCAAGTACGCCTTGTAATTCTCCTTGTGCATTTGTGTTGACGCGGTTGGACATCATGGCTTTAAGTGAGGGTGAGATAATGGCGCTTAAGGCCATGATTGGTAACAAAGCATATACCATCCAGCCTTGAGTGATGAAGCCAAAGGCCAAAAGGGTGAAAATTGAGGCGCTTATGCCGATAAGAGCGGTGCCGGCGTTGCCAAATTTTGGCAGCATGTGCCTGATAAGCCAGCCTTGGGCAATGGTGAAAAATACGCCAACAAAGGTTAAAGACATGCCGATTTCAAACACGGTCCAATTGAATTTTTCTTTAGCGTAAAAACTCCAAATAGCAGGATAAACAAAAAAACCAAGTTCAAACAAAAAGAATGCCAATATCAGCCAACTGATGCCGGGTAGATTTGACACTTGTTTGAGGGCACCAAAGGGGTTTGCGCGTGAAAGTGACAGCGGGCGGCGTTGTTGTTTGGGTAGGGATTCAGGCAAAACATACCAGCCATATAATAAGTTGGCAAAGCTGATGATGGCGGCGGTATAAAATGGCATACGCGGGCTGATTTCCCCAGCTAGCCCACCGATGATGGGGCCAAAAATAAAGCCAAAACCAAAGGATGCACCGACTAAGGCAAAGTTTTTGGCGCGGTCTTTTTGGGAGCTTATATCGGCCATATAAGCAAAGGCGGTGGCAAAGGTTGCCCCGCCAATACCGGCAATGATGCGACCGATAAATAAGAGCCAGATATTAGGAGCCAGGCCCATAAATATATAATCGATGCCTAAAACTGCTAGTGATAAAAGCAGGATCGGCCGCCTGCCATAACGATCTGACAAAGCACCGATAAGCGGGCTGAAAAGGAATTGCATAATGGCGTAGGCAAAGGTCAGATAACCGCCCCAAATGGCAGCTTCTGAGATGGACAGATTGGTCAATTGCTCGATCAGGTCGGGCATTACCGGCATGATGATGCCAATGCCCAATGAATCAATAATTACAGCAGCGCAGATGAATATTATTTGCTTGGTTTGAGTTGGTTTCAGGCTGCCTGGCATTTAACGCTTTATCGGTAATGAAGGGTGGGTGAGGGAAAAAGGGTACCTTAAGGGACCACAGGTGCGGGGATAATACAAGAGCTGTTTTCTCTAAGCCATGTCAGCTTTTGGATGATTCAACTTTTATGGTTTAATCGGCTTTTTTATGTTCAGATGCGTGCTTGGCGTTGTTTATGGTGTTGTTTTAAAGCCGGCTTTGTTAATCAGTGAGATTGCTTGTTGTGATTTAAGGTAGGATATAAAATTTTGTGCGGCGCTTTGGTTTTTGCCGGTTTTAATAATGATGCCGTCTTGTTTGATGGCCTGGTGCATGGAAGCGGGAACGTGCCAAAAGCTGCCTATTGTTTTGTATGGCGATAAAATAGCCTGAGCGCGGGCGATGAAGCCGAGCTGGACACCGCCTTTGGCCGTGATGGTAAAGGCTTGAGCAATGTTTTGACCATAAATGGTTTTGCCTGTCAGGGCGCTTTGCAGACCAAGGGCTTGAATGGTTTGGGCCGCAGCACGCCCGTATGGCGCTAAATTGGGGTTGGCGATAGCAATTTGTTTGATTCTATTGTCGGTAAGAAGCTTTACAATAGTATTGGCATCGGCATTGTCTGGAATGAGGGTTTTGTCGGCGCTCCAAAGGGTCAATTGGCCAATTGCGTAGGTGAAGCGGGTTTTCGGCAGAGTTTTTTGTGCTTTGATGAGTTTGTTAATGCGGGTTTGGTCGGCTGAGAGAAACAGATCAACCGGTAGACCGTGCAGGATTTGAGTTGCAAGTGCGCCGCTGGAGCCTTGGACAATAGTGACTGTGCGACCTGTTTTTGCAGTATATTTTTTGCTCAGGTGTTCAAGGGTTTTTATAAAATTGGATGCGGTGGCGATGGTGAGTTGTTCGCCAGTCAATTGTTTTGTGGTTAGCTGGTTGGCCTGAGTCTGGTTCATTAAGAGGCCGGCAAAGGCGCTGATAAAAATCAACAAAAAAAAGCCAGACCGCATAAATGCAATCTGGCTTTTAGTGCTTTTCTGGCCTTCACGGTTACCACACATCGACGTACTGAGGGGAGTGGTCGGATGGTTTCCTTTATGACAATCAAGGAGGGAGGGATTATGAAATGTCATATCTGAGACCAGAAACTCGTTGATAATGTTAAAATAAGGGCTGTCGAGAGGTTTGACAACGCCTACTTGTGCATAATTGCCATGCATTTATTGCATAGCTTTTTGTGTAGTTGAATGACCAGCGTCAATGCTTCCATTCTTTTGCCCGCGCGACGATAAAATCCCGAAAAACCGCCACCCGTTTTGATTGGCGCAATTCTTCCGGGTAGACAAAATATGTATCAAATTCAGGGGTTTCGAGGCCAAGATCTATGCGAACTAGGTTGCTGTCACCAACGATATAATCGGGCAATGATGCAATGCCAAGGCCTGTTTCAACGGCTTTGCGAATGCCGTAAACATTGTTGATGAACAGTGTTGCAGGGCGCGGTTTGCCTGCCGGGCGGCCTATGGTTTGTAGCCAGTTCATGTCTTTTAGATAGTTCGGCGCGGTGCCATATGCCAAAATTTTGTGCTTGTCTAAATCGGCTACAGATTTAGGCATGCCGTGTTCCTGAACATAATCAGATGAGGCATAAATGTTGTTATGCACGGTAAATAAGCGTCGTTGAATGAGGTCGGGTTGGCTGGGCCGGCGCAGGCGTATGGCAATATCGGCCTCACGCATACCCAGATCAAGTTCATTATCAACAAGCAGAACAAAGACGCGAATATCAGGGTAAACTTCGGCAAATTCAGCAATGTGCGGGGTGAGCCAAATGGAGCCGAGGCCAACGGTGGTGGTGATGGTTAAGTCACCTGCCGGCTTTTCTTTTGAATCAAGCAGTTTGGCACGGGTTTCAGCAAC
>JALWJW010000359.1 GCA_026996935.1 Hyphomicrobiales bacterium | reverse complement strand
GAGTGTAACACCTTCGTCATTAAACACTGCTTCACCGCGCATTTTCCAGGGACCAATGAGGGAGCGGGCCGATATGATTGCATTGAAACCGTCTAGTTGAGCCTGACCACCGCGGCTGCCGTCAGCAAGAATAATGGTGCCATTGGTGATGGAAACATTATCTATTGCCACATCTTCAGCGCCAAAAATTTCAGTTAGATTTTTTTGTGGTGATAGAACCCAGGTGCCTTTGCCCGTTGCCATTCGTTCCAGGCCAATGGTGGGGCGGTTAATTTCGATGCTTTGCACAATCAGCTTGCCGGAAATCAGGGGAGCTAATTCTAAATTGATGAGAAGATCATCGGCATGGAATAATTGTTTAATGTTTGCGCCGGGTGGATTTGCGATGGTGACATCTTTGACCACCATGCGCGGCCAGGGGAATAAGCGGACGGAAATATCACCTGCAACGGTTGTTTGGCGTCCGGTTAACTGGCGCCCGTATTTTTCAAAATCACCACGATAATTGCTCCAATCAATAAAAATGGGTGCAATTAATGCTGTGCCTGCCAGCAGTATTACAAGCAGACCTAACAACAATAATGGTGATTTTAATATGCTCATTTAACTCTTATTTTTGGGAACTGTTATTTTTGTTTCATGTTATTATGGCTTTATAGCTTGATGATCTTTCCCGGATTCATAATGTTTTGTGGATCAATAGCTTTTTTTATTGTTCGCATAACGGCAAGGCCAGCGCCATGTTCTGCCTCAAGATATTTCATCTTCCCAACGCCGATCCCGTGCTCGCCTGTACAGGTGCCTTCCATGGCGATGGCGCGCAGGGCCAAACGCTCGCAGGCATCGTTGACTTTTTTAACTTCTTGGGCATCGTTGCGATCACAAAATAATATACAATGGAAATTACCATCACCCACATGGCCGATAATCGGGCCAAACAGGTTGTGTTGCTCAAAGTCGGCCTGTGTTTCAGCAACGCATTCGGCAAGGCGCGAAATAGGTACGCAAACATCAGTTGATAGGCGTTCTTTATCCGGCATCATGGCTTTTGTTGCCCAAAACGCATCATGGCGCGCCTTCCATAAAGTGTTTCGGTCTTCTTCTTTTTCGGCCCAGTTGAATTTTCCACCACCACAGTCTGCGGCGATTTCTGCAAAGGTTTCTGCCTGTTCTTTGGTTGAAACCGGGGTGCCGTGAAACTCTAAAAACAGGGTTGGCTTTTCTTCCAGTTTCATTTTTGAATAGACATTGATGGCTTTAATATTGTGGTGGTCAACCAGTTCAATGCGCGCGATAGGCAGGCCCATTTGAATGGCCATAATGGTGGCTCTGCAACATTCATCGATTGTGTTAAATGTGCAAACGCCGGCCAGAATAGACTCAGGAATCCCGTAAAGCTTTAAACCAACCTCGGCGATAACGCCTAAAGTGCCTTCAGACCCGACCATCAGGCGGGTGAGGTCATAGCCGGCAGATGATTTTTTTGCCCGTGACGCGGTTCGTACAATTTCGCCATTGGGCATGACAGCGGTGAGTGATAAAACATTATCGCGCATGGTGCCATGGCGCACGGCATTAGTACCAGAAGCTCGGGTTGCAGCCATGCCGCCAAGGCTGGCATCCGCGCCGGGATCAATGGGAAAGAAAAGCCCCGTGTCGCGCAAATGTGTGTTAAGCGCGTTTCGTGTTACGCCTGCTTCAACGCGGCAATCGAGGTCATCTGCATTAACATTGATAATGTTTTGCATTTGAGAAACGTCAAGGCAGATGCCGCCCTGATAGGCTGCAAAATGGCCTTCAAGCGAGGTGCCGGTGCCAAACGGGATGAGGGGACAATCATATTTAGAACAGATGCGAACGACTGATTGAATCTCTTCGATATTTTTGACAAAGGCCACTGCATCTGGTGCCGCGCCTATGTTCCAAGTCAGGTCATTGCCGTGTTGTTCGCGCACCGCGCCAGAGGTGCTTAAACGATCTCCCAAAAGGGCCGAGACTTCTGCAACGGCATGTGAAATACTGTTTCGAGTTTGTTTTGTCACCGCTGACATTTGCATTCCCTTCAAGATTCTGATTTGTTAGCGATAATGCCGATAACTCAATGAATAAACAAGGACTTTTCGATGACTTTAGTACCATCTGCTATCGAGGCACCATTTAAAGGCTCACGAAGAAAAGTAAAAGAGGAATGGATTGACTATAATGGCCATTTCAACATGGCATATTATGCCGTTTTGTTTGATGGGTGCGGTGATGAAGCGTTCTCGCTTGTTGGCCTTGGTGAAGAATATTTAAAGTCGAGCGGGTTTTCTTATTTCACCATGGAAGCGCAGGTGAATTATTTGCGCGAATTAAAAGCAGGCGACGAAGTGGATATGACGTTGCAGCTTTATGATTATGATGCAAAGCGTATTCACTTTTTTCTGCATATGTATGACTGCAAAGACGGGGCTTTGTCTGCAACAATGGAATCGCTTTGTATGCATATTGATATGAGTGAGAAAAAGTCCTGTCCATGGCCTGATCATATACGGGC
>JALWJW010000358.1 GCA_026996935.1 Hyphomicrobiales bacterium | reverse complement strand
TCAATTTAGCGCGCTATTGTTTAGAAAATTCTGCCCGACAGTTTCCTGATAAAACGGCTTTGATTGTGGTTAAAGACCTCAATCATTCCAGCGGTGTTGAAACGTGGACCTATGCTCAAATCGAAGATCTTGTTTTACAGATTGCTTATGGGTTCTTATCGTTGGGGCTTGGAAACGGATCGCGTATTCTCATTCGTATGGGCAATAGTTTTGATTATGCTCTTGCGTTTTTTGCTGCTAATGCTGCTGGCTTGGTTCCTATTCCAGCATCCAGTCTTTTAACGGCTAGAGAAATCGGTTTTTTATTGGAGAATAGTCAGGCTGAAGCGATTGTGAGTGATGGTCAATCAGATGTACCTGAGTTGCCCAATAATGTGGTTCATATCTCGCGAACGGAATTTACCGTTATGAAAGAGAACCGGCGTGCCAACTACGTAAACACACAAAAAGATGATCCAGCCTTTTTGATATATACATCAGGCACATCGGCTGATCCTAAAGGGGTTTTACATGCTCAGCGCGCTGTGTGGGGCCGACGGCCAATGTATAGGGATTGGTATGATATTTTTTGTGATGATGTGTTGTTGCATACTGGTGCTTTTAACTGGACCTATACACTTGGAACCGGGCTGTTTGACCCCTGGGCCAATGGGGCTTGTGCAATCGTTTATACGGGTAAAAAAGACATTCAGATTTGGCCTGATATTATAAAACAATTTTCGCCAAGCATAATGGCAGCGGTGCCAACGCTTTACCGTCAAATTCTAAAATATTGTGACTTAGCAAGTATTCGTAATCAAAGTCTGCGTCATTGCCTGACTGCGGGAGAACCGATGCCGAAGACAATCCGTACACAGTGGCGCAAAAGCACGGGCTTAGATTTATATGAAGCATTGGGAATGAGTGAGATTTCAACCTACATTTCCACTTCACCTGCTGGTATTGCCAAATCTGGTTCACCCGGTAAACCACAGACGGGCCGAGCCATAGCTATTTTACCGACAGAGGATGGTGTCACACCATTAGAAGTTGGTCAAACCGGTGCATTGTGTGTGCATAAATCTGACCCTGGTTTGATGCTTGGTTATTGGAAGTTATCAGATGTAGAAGAGCGGGCCTTTCGCCAAGATTGGTTTGTAACCGGTGATCTGGCCCATATGGATGAAGATGGTTTTGTGTGGTTTGACGGTCGCCAGGATGATTTAATGAACGCAATGGGGTATCGGGTTTCTCCTATCGAAGTTGAAAAGGTGATTGGTCATTATTGCGGTGTACAAGAAGTGGCTGTTTGTGCGGTTGAAATTTCCCAAGGGGTTGAGATTATTGTTGGCTTTGTTGAATTCAAAGCTGATTATTCAGGTGATTTTGAGGCACTGCAAAAATACTGTAAAGCCAATCTGGCAAGTTATAAAGTTCCCAAACAGTTTTATCAGGTTGATGAAATTCCCCGAAATGTTCGAGGGAAAATTGACCGTAAAAACCTCATTTCGTTAATGCCCCAAACGTCGACTACTTAATCGGTTTAAGCGGTTTTACCTGTACAGGACGAATCGTGTAAAGTGTTGTGATGGAAAAAACTACTGAAGCAATAAAACTCAACCAATATTTAGATATTATTCTTGAATGGCTGCGTGGTCTTGGCTTTTCTTTTTCTCAAGAAAATGCCGCATGGTCGAGTGGGCAGATTGCTCTTATCCTTGTTGCCTTTTTACTTGCAGGTTTGGGTAAAAGAATTATCGGGAAACATTTAGATCATACAATTGAAAAGGTTGGTCGTTCATCATGGTCTGGCAGATTGTTAAACCGCCTGCGATTGTCTATTTGGGGGCTGATCCTGGCGATCAGCATGTGGATAATGGTGATGGTCATGCAGCAAATTACCTGGAGTTCGCGTAGCCATTTGTTGTTATCAGCCGCATCGTTGGCGACCGCCTGGCTGGTCATTTCTATTGTCACAAAATTTATTGATAACAGAACAATTTCAAAAACCGTTGCAGTGGTGGCGTGGAGCATTGCGGCTTTAAATATTGTGGGCCTGTTGCCATCAACTTTGGAAATGTTGGATCAGGCAGCTATTCAATTTGATACTTTCCGGCTTTCGGTTCTTACCGTGTTTAAGGGTGTAGCTGTTTTTTCTTTGCTCATCTGGGCGGCGTTGGCCGCAGGGCGATTTACTGATGAGCGTTTAAATGCAGTTGATGGGTTATCGCCCTCTTTAAAGGTTCTGGCCGGCAAAGTTATCAAATCAGCCTTGTTGATTGTTGCTTTGTTTGGAGGTCTAAATCTTATTGGTATAGACTTTTCTGCGCTTGCAGTGTTTTCTGGGGCTGTTGGGTTAGGAATCGGGTTTGGTTTACAGAAAGTGGTTTCCAATCTCATTTCGGGGTTTATTTTGCTGACTGATAAGTCGATTAAACCGGGAGATGTGATTAGTGTTGGCGATACTTATGGAAGGATAGACCAGTTGGCCGCGCGTTATGTTTCGGTTCGGGCTCGTGATGGCCGTGAATATCTGGTGCCTAATGAAGACCTGATTACAAGCCCGGTGAT
>JALWJW010000357.1 GCA_026996935.1 Hyphomicrobiales bacterium | reverse complement strand
GGGGAAATCCAGCTATAGGCACAACAACATTACCAACAGCAGGAATAAACCAGGATGGATTAACATGCGTTGTTTCAAAATGATCATGGTTGACCCATGAAGAAATTACATAAAACAAAAACACAAACTGCATAGCAACACCTGCCCACCAGATTGGTTTTGCTAAATCAGGCATAATTTTAAACAACAATGTACCGATTAAAATCACACTGATAGAGATCGTCGGAAAAAAACTCAGTTTTACAGGGTGTTTCAATTCAGCTTTAACGGCATTGGGGTATTTGGCCAACTTGGTTAGGTAGAATAATGACAGAATGACAAAAATACCAACACTTATGCCAGCCAAAGGGAAATTAAGCCCTAGCTGCAAACCCAATACGTGTTGTGCTTTTTGCCAGGCAAGACATAATCCACTCAATCCCATAACAATTGAGAAAATTGTTACTGGAAAGAATTCGAGACGTTGTTCATCTTCCATAATCGTTTCACCCGATTTGGTTTTGTTTAAATCACTACATTAGACCCTTCGCATATAAAAAAACTCAACACAACCAAAACTATTTGACAAATACTCGCACCTGCGCCGCACGCCCAACAGCATCCAAAACAGTAATTTGCGAATACCCGACAGAATCAGGCATCCACTCAATTCTGCGACGAAGCGACTTTCCCATAATAGGCTTGCCATTGGCCAACCATTTAAACGGGGCCACCCCCCCTTCTACTTTTAAAAACAACGGCATCACTTCATCATTATCAGTCTGGTCTAACAATCCAATATCCACCTTTGCCCCATCAGGTGGATAGGCAATTGTTGGATCCTTACCAAGCTTGGCATTATGCTGAACCAAGTCCCCGCGCGGGACAAACCGTTGCAACACTTTAGGCAATTGAGCTGTGCGTAACCGCATAGCCCCTTGCGCTGGTTTTGGTAACTCCACGGGTTCAGATGAAATTCGCCCAAACGCCTCAAACAATATGGGAGCTGCAACCGAGCGGCCGGTAATACGCGGCACCGGCACTCCATCAGGTCGCCCGACCCACACACCAATCACATATTTACCATCAAAACCCACCGACCATGCATCCCGGTATCCATAGGAAGTGCCGGTTTTGTAGCCAATATTTCGGCTTCCCGCAGCCCCATCAGGTACAGAAACCCGTGACAAAATATCTTGCAAATACCAACTGGCCACATGTGATAATGAGCGTTGAGCCTCACCCCGTTCAATATCTCTCACCCCATCCTGCAAAACCACAGCTATACCGCCGCGCGGGATCATCGAATAAAGCTGAACCAAATCACTCAACGAAATACCAAGCCCGCCTAACCCGATAGCTAGACCAACGCTTTTATGGCGCGGTAATTTCACCTTCACATCAGCACGGCGAAACCGCGCTAACAATTTATCTGGCCCAACCGATGACAATAGACTGATGGCTGGAATATTCAGCGACTGCTGCAAAGCCCGCTCAACGGTTACTGTCCCCTGATAGGCCAAATCAAAATTGCGTGGCCGATAGCCTGAAAAACTCTGCCGTACATCATCAATTAAAGATTGTGGATGCACAATGCCCGCCTCAAAGGCCAAACCATAAATAAATGGTTTCAAAGTTGACCCGGGCGAGCGCAAAGCAGAAATCATGTCCACCTCACCCAACCTTGCTTTATCAAAAAAGTCAGGTGACGCAACATGAGCAATAATTTCACCAGTTTGATGATTGGCAACCAAAACAGCAATTGATTCCTCTTTGGTCATATCTACAAGTTTTTCACGGACAAGGTTTTCAATATTAGTTTGAATAGCTTTATCAACAGTCAGTTGCACCCGCCCACTTGCAGCGTTTGCCACCCGTGCCTGAAAACTTAAATGAGCCGCCAACGAAGGCAAAGCGCGGCGCTGATTAACCAATACCGTTTTTTTAGCTCTTAACCCGTCAAATTTTTCAATAATCCCATCATCAACGCTACGTTCGATAATTCGGTTACGCGCGGCCAAAGCTCGTTTAAACTGACGGTCAGGGCGACGCGTTTCAGGCGATTGCGGCAAAGCCACAAGCATGGCAGCTTGCGCCGTATTTAAAACCTTAGGTTCCTGGCCAAAATAAGCCAAAGAAGCCGCCCTGACCCCCTCAAGATTTCCCCCATAAGGGGCTAACAATAAATAAGCATCAAGAATTTGTTCTTTACTCAACCGCCGCTCAATCTGTATCGCGCGCGCCATTTGACGAAGTTTGACAGAAAATGATCGTTTGGTCGGGCCTTCAAGCAACCGCGCCACTTGCATCGTTATCGTAGACCCGCCTGAAACAATCCTGCCGTGCCTAAGCATCTGATACCCTGCCCGCATCGTGGCAAGAACATCGACACCAAAATGAGAATAAAATCGTTTATCCTCATAAGCGATCAATATTTTCAGATACCTTGGATCAACATCTTTGTACGAAACAGGCAACCGCCAACGGCCATCTTTGGTGGCAAAGGCGCGCAATAATTGACCATTGCGATCAACCACCACAAATGAGCGTTGTTCCAGTTTGCTAAAATCAACA
>JALWJW010000356.1 GCA_026996935.1 Hyphomicrobiales bacterium | reverse complement strand
CTATCCTATACGATTCGGCATAAATGAGATATGGGAGTTTCGTAAGGTAAAATCAATAGGGTCGTGAAACGATTGCGGTTGTGGTTAAAGAATGTTTTTTGGTGTGAGGCTTAAGTGAACGGTTTGATGATTATCTCGCCGTTTTCGAGTTTGTCATCTTGTTGTTCAGGGTACTTATCTTTAGAGGGAAAATATCAGGTGCATTACATTAGCTACATTGATAGCGAAATCAAAAATGCAACGTCCTCACGGGGCTATGTGATTGTTGTGAAATTGTGATTGAAAGTGCTGGTAGGGCAAGGCAAAGAGCGTAAAAAACGGGTAAAGAAAACAGTTCTTTACCCGTTGTAATTGTTAGATACTTTTCGAATTTTAAAAATGCCTATCTTGGTAAATCTGATACGCCCATCAAAAACTCGTCAATAGAACGGGCGGCTTGGCGGCCTTCGCGAATTGCCCATACAACCAGAGATTGGCCGCGGCGCATGTCGCCGGCGGTGAAAACCTTATCGTGGCTGGTCATATAATCATTGGTATTGGCAACCACGTTGCCGCGTTCATCGCGTGCCAGATCCCAGGTTTCAATCATGCCTTCATGGACGGGGTGAATAAACCCCATAGCCAGCAAGACAAGGTCTGCTTTGAGTTTGAATTCTGTACCATCTATTGGTTTGAAGTCTGGGCCAACTTCGACGCAATTTGCTGCAACAACACGACCGTTTTGACCTTCAAAGCTTGTTGTGCTGACGGAGAATTTGCGTTCTGCGCCTTCTTCCTGAGAGGTTGATGTGCGCATTTTGTTGGGCCAATCAGGCCATGTCAGTTCTTTGTTTTCATGTTCTGGCGGTTGAGGCATAATTTCAACCTGAGTGACAGACAAGGCGCCCTGGCGAATTGATGTGCCAATACAATCAGAACCGGTGTCACCACCACCAATGACCAGAACGTGTTTTCCGGCGGCGGAAATTTGTGGTTCTTTTGAAATATCCTCATGACCTAATCGACGGTTTTGCTGACCAAGAAATTCCATGGCAAAATGAACCCCGTCAAGGTCGCGGCCTTGGATCGGCAGATTGCGTGGCTGTTCTGAGCCACCTGTTAAAAGGATAGCATCAAAATCCTGCTCTAGCCATTCAACTGAAATGTCTGAGCCAACGGCTTTGTTATAATGGAAGGTTACACCTTCAGCCGTCATTTGGTCGACACGGCGATCGATTATTGATTTATCAAGTTTAAAGTTTGGGATGCCATAACGAATGAGGCCGCCTGCTTTATCGTCTTTTTCATATACATGAACATCGTGGCCAACGCGGGCAAGTTGTTGGGCTGCTGCCATACCGGCAGGGCCAGCACCAACAATGGCAACGCGTTTGCCTGTGCGTTCCTCGGCAATAACAGGGACAATTTCACCTTCGCGGAAACCTCGGTCGACAATGGCGCACTCAATGGTGCGAATGGTGACTGGTTCTTCTGTAATGTTTAAAGTGCATGCTGCCTCGCACGGGGCAGGGCAAATGCGGCCTGTTACTTCAGGGAAGTTGTTGGTGGAATGTAGATTGGCCAGGGCTTTTGTCCAGTCATCTTTATAAACCAGGTCATTCCAATCTGGAATTTGGTTGTTAACGGGGCAGCCATTGTGACAATAGGGAATGCCGCAATCCATGCAACGGGCCGCTTGGCGCTGGGTTTCCGGTTTGTCTAGTGGAATGACAAATTCATCGAAATTACGAACCCGATCTGAGGCTGGTTTATAGGTTCGATCAGAACGTTCAATCTCCAAAAACCCGGTAACTTTTCCCATTTTTCTGTCTTCCTTTATTCTCTTTTTGCGTTCTGGCACCAAGCGGGCTGTTTGCCTCGATAGCGCTAGTCGTCGCGGGGCTTCTTTCGCTAATTAAACTTATTTCACTGTGCTGCGATTGAAGCGGCTTGTTGTTGTTCCATTTCAAGCAAGGCACGGCGATATTCGACAGGCATTACTTTGACAAATTTTGGTAGCATTTCAGTCCAATTGGCCAGAATATATGCAGCTCTTTCTGAGTCTGTATAGTTTTCGTGGTTTTCGATCAATTGATGAAGGCGAGCAGCATCGAGTTCTGATAAGTGATGGTCAACATCAATCAGACCATGTGAATGCAAATCTCCTGCCTGATGGCCCTGACTTGCCAATGCTTCTTCTTCTTCGGGAATTGGCGCTAAGTCGACCATGGCAAGGTTACAGCGTTTGGCAAAGGTGCCATCTTCATCAAGCACGTATGCAACGCCGCCTGACATGCCTGCAGCAAAGTTGCGGCCTGTTTGGCCGATGACAACCACTACGCCGCCAGTCATATATTCGCAACCGTGATCGCCAACGCCTTCAACAACGGCTACTGCGCCAGAGTTGCGAACGGCAAAGCGTTCACCGGCGATGCCGCGGAAATAACATTCCCCAGCAATGGCACCATAAAGAACCGTGTTGCCAACAATGATGGATTCTTCAGGGACAATGGCGGCATTTTCCGGTGGGCGAATAACGAGTTTGCCGCCGGCAAGGCCTTTAGCAACATAGTCATTGGCTTC
>JALWJW010000355.1:8594-10937 GCA_026996935.1 Hyphomicrobiales bacterium | reverse complement strand
CAACTTTAATCTGGTGTATCCATGGAGCTGCTGCTCGTGCATCGCCCTGATCCATCATCCATGCCGCTTTTAAACACAACAAACGGGCCATTTCAATTTCCATTCGGCACTCGGCGATAATGTCAAAGTTTGCCCCCAATTGTGCCAAAGGTTTCCCAAACGCCTGGCGGCGCATGGAGCGGGTACACATTTCTTCAAGCGCAACTTCTGACTGACCAATGGCGCGCATACAATGATGAATACGGCCCGGGCCAAGCCGGCCTTGTGAAATTTCAAACCCGCGTCCTTCGCCCAATAATAAATCCTCAACAGGAACGCGCACATCACTAAATTTTAAATGCATATGACCATGGGGAGCATCATCATGGCCATAAACCGTCATGGGCCGCAGTTTCTCAATACCTGGTGTTTTGGCATCAACCACCACCATAGAATGGCGTTGGTGTTTGGGGTCATCTTCACCCCCCGTTTTGACCATGACAATATAAACAGCGGTGCGCGGATCACCCGCTCCTGAAGCCCACCATTTTTCACCATTTAAAATATAATGATCACCATCACGTACACACGACATTTCAATGTTGGTCGCATCGGACGAAGCCACATCAGGTTCGGTCATTAAATAAGCCGAACGAATTTCACCATTAAGCATCGGCTTGAGCCAGCGCTCTTTATGAGCATCACTACCATAGCGTTCGAGCACTTCCATATTGCCGGTGTCAGGAGCCGAGCAGTTAAAGGTTTCTGCGCCCAAATGCGCTTTGCCCATTTCTTCAGCCAGATAGGCATATTCAACCGTGGTCAGGCCATAACCGTTATCAGAATCTGTTAGCCAGAAATTCCACAAGCCTTGCGCCTTGGCACTGGCTTTTAAACTTTCAACGATTTCTCTTTGGCGCTTGGTAAATTGCCAGCGATCACCAACTTCCACCTCTGCCAGATATTCTTTATCCAGCGGAATAATTTCATCACGGACCATGGTTGCAATTTTTTCGCGCAGTTCTGCAACGCGATCAGACATCCCTAAGTCCATTGGTCCACTCATCATTGGTTCTGTAGCCATAATCGCGGCCTTTCTTTTATTTTTGTTGTTTTTATTTGATGTTGTTTGGCAGGTGAACATAGGCCATGATGTTTTGTCAACGATTCAAAAAACGAATAAAAACAAGCATCGCCAGGGGGTGCAAGGATATTAAGATGAATAGTGCAAATGATATTAACATTGAAAACCTGAATTTGTATCTAAAGCAACATGCTCGGCAAATTGGCCAGGTTGAGGCGCTGAAAAAGTTTAATACCGGCCAATCTAATCCCACCTATTTGCTTACCTCTCAATCAGGTAAATTTGTCTTACGGGCTAAACCGCCCGGAAAATTATTAAAGTCTGCCCATCAGGTTGATCGCGAATTTCGGGTTATGGCGGCATTGGCAAACACCAAAGTTCCTGTGCCGAAAATGCTCCATTTATGCGATGATGCGCAAAGCCCCATCGGGCGTATGTTTATGATTATGGAACATATTGACGGCCGTATTTTTTGGGATCCAGCCGTACCAGAGGTTGACAGCAATGGCGACCGCAGTGCCATTTACAATGCTATGAACACCACACTGGCAGACCTTCACAGTGTTGACGTGGAGGCAGTTGGTTTAAGTGATTTTGGCAAACCTGGTTCTTATTATGAACGCCAGATTGATCGTTGGACCAAACAATATTACGCCTCAAAAATAGACGAAATTCCTGCCATGGACAAGTTGATCAAGTGGCTGGAAAACAACC
The DNA here is from genome assembly GCA_026996935.1 of Hyphomicrobiales bacterium. Taxonomy (GTDB): domain Bacteria; phylum Pseudomonadota; class Alphaproteobacteria; order Rhizobiales; family Aestuariivirgaceae; genus JALWJW01. The sequence continues at coordinate 9,160 of JALWJW010000355.1, read as the reverse complement.
AGCCTGAAGATGACGGGCAGGTGTCTATTGTGCATGGTGATTACCGTATTGATAATATGATTTTTTCAAATGAAGGTGGTGAAAATCTAAATATACTTGCCGTTTTGGATTGGGAATTATCAACCCTTGGCCACCCGCTGGCTGACTTGGCTTATCAATGTATGCAATGGCGTTTACCCAATCAGGGTGACATGCGCGGCCTTGCAGGGATTGACCGCAAAGCCGCCGGCATTCCCACCGAGCAGGAATATGTTGATCGCTATTGCGCCCGGCGCGGTATTGAACAAATCGATAATTGGTCGTTTTATCTGGCCTTTTGTTTCTTCCGTTTGGCCGCGATTATTCAAGGTGTTGGCAAGCGCGCTTTAGATGGTAATGCCTCTAATGCCGAAAAAGGCGCGCGCATGGCAAAAGCCGTGCCGTTACTGGCTGGTGCTGCTATAGACATTATTGAAAAGGAAACTTGAGGTGGATACGCAATGCCAAAAAAGGTTTGACGGAAAAACCGTTTTAATCAGCGGCTCAACGGGCGGCTTTGGAAGCTCGGCTGCCCAATTATTTGCAGG
>JALWJW010000355.1:0-8584 GCA_026996935.1 Hyphomicrobiales bacterium | reverse complement strand
TTAGACGAGCAAGCCGAAGCGTTAAAAACAACCGGAACAAAAGTTGAAATTGTGGCGGGCGATATATCGGTTGAACAAACCTCACAATTAGCCGTTGAATTGGCAATAAGTAGTTTTGGAAAACTGGATGTGGCTATTAATAATGCTGGCATTGCCCACACCCAGGGCAAGCTACCAACCCTTGAAGCAGATGAAGCCAAAAAGGTGATGGATGTGAATGTGCTGGGGGTGTTTTATGCCATGAAGCACCAGATTCCTGTCATGCTGGCCAACGCCAAACAATCAGACGATGATGTTTCAATCATCAATGTCGCCTCGGTGGCTGGATTGGTTGGCGCGCCCACCATGTCTATTTATGTGGCGGCAAAACATGCCGTGGTTGGGATGACAAAATCAACCGCTTTGGAATATGCACGCACGGGATTGCGCATCAATGCGCTTTGTCCAGCCTTTGCCAGAACACCCATCGTTACCGATGCTTTGTTGGGTAATGCACCAGATGCAAAACAGGCTGAGGAATTTTTGGTGCGCGGCGTACCGATGCGCCGTTTGGCCGAACCGCAAGAGATTACGCAAGCCATGTTATGGATGGCTGACCCGTCAAATACATTCATGACGGGCCAGGCTATTGCAATAGATGGCGGCATTACCGCCTCTTAAAGGCTTATTCAAACTCCATTTCAGAATAAACCTGCTGGGCATTACGCTTTGCTAGTGCTTTAAACTGTTCAAGTTTTGAAAAAGCAGACTGGTCGACGTTGACCGAACCAATCATATCACCACCGTTTTCAATGTGTTTGGTCATTTGTGTACGCAGATTAACGAGATAATCCAACGTATCAGCTTTTGCACGTGCCAAGGTAGTGGCATGGCCGTGGCCCGGCACGATATGAGCAGGCTTAAAGGCCGCCATAGTCTTAAAGGTTTTAATCCATTCACCAGAATGGGACTGAGGGCCAATGCCGGCAATCCGTTCAACATAAACAATGTCGCCCGTAAACATGACACTTTTGTCTTTTAGCCAGATAAAACTATCACCTGGTGTGTGGGCTGCACCTGCGTAGTAGACTTCAAATGATAACCCACCGAATGAAAACTTATGCTCAGTATCAAAACTTGTGTCAGCATAAACAGGTTCGGTGCCATCAAGTTCTTTACCAAGAAAATTATCCAACGCGGTCATCTGCAAATCACCGCGGTCTTTTTGGTCGGCAATGGCAGCGTTTGAGGCGATGATTTTGGCGCCCTTGGCTTTCCAATACCCATTGCCAATCCAGCGATGGTCTTGACCGCCAGAGTTGATGACGATTTTGACAGGTTTGTCGGTGATGGTTTTGATAGCCTTATCAATCGTGGCTGCCCCTTTAAAGCTACCACCTGGATCAATAAGAACCACACCGTCTTTTGTCACTACAACGCCAAATGTTGCGTTATTGGCAAGATTTTCTTTTGAACGTTGCTTTTTTTCACCAACCAGTGCGTACACCCCATCGGTAACTTTTTGCACTTCCAGTGCGAAAGCTGATTGGGTCAGAAATGCCAATGCAGCCAGAGACGTTAAAAATTTCATACGATGTTCCCTCATGTTTTCTTGATGAACATAGATGAGACATAATCAGGTGTGAATACGTATAAAGTCATAGATGCATAATAGTAATTGACCAATTAGTCAAAAATAGGTAGAGGTTTTGAAGTAGACGCGGCTCGCTACTAATGAGTGGTTTTTTGTGAGTTATTGGTTATGAGTTATATTGCGTGAGTTGTTTGAGGTGAATCAGGTGTGTAGGTGAGTTTATCTGGTTTTTGACTGGAATTTCTCTGAAGTTGAGAAGGTGGATAGGGCTTTGATGGTTTTTTAATAAAAATTAATGTGGGCGTTTGTTATTCTGCTGCAATATAGCACGTTAATCATATGGTGAAATAAGTAAGAGCACTGCAATAAAAACCCAAGACATACCCAGTTATTGGTAGTAGCATCAAAAAATATAGTTTTGACTCGCTTTCTTATTGAGTCTTGAACTGAAATACATGGCTGTTTGTTGGCAGCTAAATCTAGGAGGTAATTTCGTTGTAACCTGCAAGGAAATTGCCATTGAAAAGGTAAGGTAAAATTGGATGAGTAAAAAAATGTCACAAGACGGGCTATCCAGTACGACAGACAAAAAGGGTAAGGGAAATGATGAGAGTTTTTCCCGACTGTTAAAAGTTGTTGGCGACCGGGTAAAGGCAGCTCGCGCCAGAAAAAAAATATCACGGCGTATTCTTTCTGAAAAGTCTAAGGTTTCTCAAAGATATTTAGCCCAGTTGGAAAGCGGGGCTGGTAATATTTCAATTGGCCTTTTGCTTCGTATTGCTCACGCGCTTGATACCAAGATGGAATTACTGGTTGCCGAGCAAGATCCCTGGAATACAGATCTGGCAAAGGCGCGAAGCTTGTTGAACAGTGCATCGGCTGAACAGCGCGAGCGGGTTATTGCGATGCTTGAATCTGCAATGTTGAATGTCACAAAAGCCAAACGCGTTGCTTTACTTGGCTTGCGCGGTGCTGGCAAATCAACATTGGGTAATTTGGCTTCTGATAAATTGCAGGTGCCGTTTGTCGAGCTCAATGACGAAATTGAAAAAGTTGGTGGCATGCCTGTGCGCGAAGTTTTCGCCATGTATGGTGACGAGGGCTATCGCCAGTTAGAGCGCCAGGCGCTTGAACAAACAGTATCCTCGAATGATACAATGGTTTTGGCTGTTGCAGGTGGTATCGTTTCTGATCGCGATACCTATGAATACCTGCTCAGTCATTTCCACACCATCTGGCTAAAGGCAGACCCGCAAGAGCATATGTCTCGGGTGATCGGGCAAGGTGATGAGCGGCCAATGGCAGGAAACCCCGATGCAATGAAAGATCTGCAAGAGATATTACGCAGTCGTGAACGCTTATATGATCGCGCCGATGTGGTTGTGAACACCACAAAAACCACTGTAGATGAAAGCCTGAAACAGGTTGTTGATGCCATAAAGGCAAATGGCTTTTTAGAGGGCGATAAGTAATATTATTATATTTCCAAACCTGCCGGTTATTTCTTAACAAACGCGGCACTCTTAAATATGATCCTAAGGCGCATTCTTTTGAGTGCGCCTTTTTTATTGTTTTTTACCGTCAGTTGTTTGCTAAACTCTCACCAAAATGCGTTATAATTCTAAATTTTAACAGGCATTGATTTTTCTATATACACTTAAGTAATTAGTATATAAGCTAATTATTATCTTGAGGAAATTTAAGCAGGTTCTTTGTAGTTTAAAATTTGAAGTATAATTCAAAGTTAAGCTATTGAGAGGAGATGCGTTGATATGACGAAAATTATTGATTTTCAGACGGGGCCGTCGAAATATAAGCACTGGCGCGTAGAATATGCTGGTGACATCGCAACGCTTTATATGGATGTTGATGAAGATGCAGGCCTGTTTGATGGCTATCAACTCAAACTCAATTCTTATGACCTTGGTGTCGATATCGAACTGGCCGATGTGGTGCAGCGCATGCGGTTTGAGCGCCCTGAGGTTAAAACGGTGATAATGCGTTCTGGTAAAGATGGTGTTTTTTGTGCAGGGGCAAATATTCGTATGTTGGGCGGGGCCGCTCATGCCCACAAAGTCAATTTTTGTAAATTCACCAACGAGACACGCAACACCTTTGAAAATGCCTTGACCGACTCTGGGCAAAATTATATTTGCGCCGTTAAAGGGGCCTGTGCGGGCGGCGGCTATGAATTGGCTCTTGCATGTAATCATATCATCCTCACCGATGATGGCTCATCATCTGTTGGCCTGCCTGAAGTGCCATTGCTGGCTGTATTGCCGGGAACAGGTGGTCTGACACGGGTAACAGATAAACGAAAAGTGCGCCGTGATCTGGCCGATGTGTTTTGCTCTTTGGAAGAAGGCGTGCGTGGCAAGCGCGCTTATGATTGGAACTTGGTTGATGAGATTGTGCCAAATTCAAAATTTGAAGACACTGTTAAGCAGCGGGCAAAAGAGATTGCGGGGAATATCAATCACCCGGCCAAAACAAAGTCACCGCCTGTTAAGGGCATCAAGCTGACACCTTTACAGCGCAAAATCCAAGATGATGGGTCGCTGACTTATTCAACGCTAGAGGTGAATATCAACCGTGCGAAAGCTGTGGCAACCATCACAATCGCTGGGCCAGAGCAACAGCCTCCCGCCACAATGGATGAATTTCAGGCTTTAGGCGCAGATGCGTATTTATTACGAGCCGCGCGCGAGCTGGATGATGCGATCTTGCACTTGCGTTTCAATGAAACTGAAGTTGGTGTTTTGGTGTTCAAAACCCTTGGTGATCCAGAAATACTAAAAGCTCATGAGGCTTTGTTATTGGCCAACAAAGACCATTGGCTGGCTAATGAGGTCTTGCAGTATTGGAAACGCGTGCTTAAGCGCATCGATATGACCTCGCGTTCATTGGTGGCTTTGGTTGAGCATGGGTCGTGCTTTACGGGGATTTTTGCTGAATTGCTCTTTAGCGTTGATCGCTCTTATATGATGGAAGATGAGTTTGAAGGCGATAACCGCCCCATCGCTTCCATTGCTCTATCGTCGTCAAACTTTGGCACCTTTCCAATGTCGAACGATCTGACCCGATTGCAAACCCGTTTTTTAGGTACACCTGAAGCAATAGAAACATTACATGAAAAAATAGGTGAGACGCTGCTTTCTGACGAGGCTGTGGCACTGGGTTTAATTACCTTTGCCTTTGATGAATTTGACTGGGAAGATGAAATCAGAATTTTCTTTGAAGAGCGCGCCAGTTTCTCACCCGATGCTTTAACGGGCATGGAGGCAAACTTGCGCTTTGCAGGGCCAGAAACCATGGAAACACGGATTTTTGGCAGATTGACCGCTTGGCAAAACTGGATTTTCCAGCGCCCCAATGCGGTTGGCGAAAATGGCGCATTGCAGCGCTACGGAACAGGAAAGCGCGGCGATTACGATATGAAGCGTGTGTGATTTTAATATTTTCAAGAATGAGGGAACGACCGTGTCTGATATTATGAATGTGAGTTATGATACTTTAATTCCAAACAATGTAGGTCTTGCTTCTGATAAAAGAGTGCTGAAAGGCCTGGAAAAATGGCACCCCGGTTACATCAACTGGTGGAACGACCTGATCCCGCAACAGTTTCAACAAAGCCTGATCTATTTACGCACCGCTGTCAGCGTGGATCCAAAGGGGTGGGCAAAGTTTGATTATGTTAAAATGCCTGAATATCGCTGGGGCATTTTGCTGGCCCCGCAAGTTGAAGATCGTAAAATTCCGTGCGGTGAACATGCTGGTGAACCTGTTTGGCAGGAAGTGCCCGGCGAATACCGCTCAATGCTGCGCCGCTTGATTGTTATTCAGGGCGATACCGAGCCTGCTTCGGTTGAGCAGCAGCGTTTCTTGGGTAAAACTGCCCCATCGCTTTATGACCTGCGCAATCTTTTTCAGGTTAATGTGGAAGAAGGCCGCCATTTATGGGCGATGGTTTATCTGTTGCAAAAATATTTCGGTGCAGATGGCCGGCAAGAAGCCAATGACTTATTACTCCGCTCATCAGGCTCAGAAGATGCCCCGCGTATGCTTGGCGCTTTTAATGAGGAAACCCCTGATTGGTTGTCATTCTTCATGTTCACCTATTTCACCGACCGTGATGGAAAAATGCAACTGGAAAGCCTGGCCCAATCTGGCTTTGATCCATTGTCGCGCTCTTGTCGTTTTATGTTAACAGAAGAAGCCCATCATATGTTTGTTGGTGAAACAGGCGTTGGCCGTACCATTCAACGCACCTGCGAAGCGATGATAAAAGCAGGCATTGAAGACCCGTATGATATTGAAAAAATTCGTGCGCTGGGCGTGATTGACTTGCCAACCATCCAAAAGAAAATGAATTTGCACTACACATTGTCTTTAGACTTGTTTGGCCGTGAAGTTTCAACCAATGCCGCCAATGCCTTTAATGCGGGCATCAAAGGCCGCTTCATGGAGAATCGCCTTGAAGACGATCATAAATTAAATGATGCCACATACGGGGTGTGCGATATTGTAGATGGTGCCGTGGTACGTCGTGAAGTGCCCGCTCTTACTGCGGTAAATATGCGCTTGCGTGATGATTATGTAAAAGATGCACGCGGTGGTGTTGGCCGCTGGAATAAAATTATCGAGAAACTCGGTATCAAATTTGAATTGAAACTCCCACACGAAGCCTTCAATAGAAAAATTGGCGTGTTTGCTGATCACCTGTTTAACCCGCAAGGGCAAATCATCGATCAGGCTCAATACGATGCCAGTATCAATGACTGGTTGCCCAGCAATGCTGATGGAGATTTTATTCAGTCCCTTATGGTGCCAGTTACCGAGGCTGGACAATATGCCAGTTGGATTGCTCCGCCACGGGTTGGTATCAACAACATGGCTGGTGATTTTGAGTATGTGAAATTGCATGACGCATGATTTTGGTGCAATTTGCAATATCCGATATTGAGCAAGTCCAAGGCAAAAAATGTCAGCACCATTAAAGCAGCATTTAATTGATCCCGAAATTTGTATTCGGTGTTATTCATGCGAGGCGGCCTGTACGGTTCAGGCCATCTCTCACAATGATGACAATGTTGTTGTTGATGGCACCAAGTGCGAGTTCTGCATGGCCTGTATTCCCGTATGTCCCACCGGTTCCATTGACGAATGGCGGGTGGTTGAAAACTATTACCCGGTTGAAGATCAATTAATTTGGTTAGAACTCCCCCAGCAGCAAGACTTTTCAAATGATGATGAGGCCGCTGTTGGCCTAGATGCGATTGATGACAGTATTCAAGCCTTGCTTGATAAAGCCCATGAAGGGGCAGGCGGTAAGGCCATTGCGCCTCAATCTGCTTCAAAGCCGTCAATCAATCTGTTTAATCTGGGCAATCCGCTAACAGCAATTGTTCAAGGCAATTTTCGCCTCACCGATAAAGACAGCAATGGTGATGTCCGCCATATTATTCTCGACCTTGGTCAAACACATTTCCCTGTTTTGGAAGGTCAAAGCATTGGTATCATTCCGCCCGGCCTTGATGAAAATGGCAAGCCATTCCTGCCCCGGCTATATTCAGTTTCAAGCCCGCGCGATGGGGAACGACCCAATTACAATAACCTATCGCTGACCGTTAAAAGAGAACCCGATGGTGTGTGTTCTAACTATTTATGCGATCTGGAAAAAGACGATGAAGTTAAAATCACAGGGCCATTTGGGTCCACCTTCTTATTGCCCAATGATCCCGCTGCCCATGTCATGATGATTTGCACAGGCACAGGCTCTGCCCCGTTTCGCGGGTTTACCATGCGGCGCCAGCGTGAAATGCCTAATGTTAAAAACAGTCTTTCACTCTATTTTGGTGCCCGCCGCCCGCAAGATTTGCCCTATTTTGGCCCGCTAAACAAAATGCCCAAAGACTTTTTGAAAACCGAGTTTGCCTTTAGTCGTTTGGACGGGCAAACCAAAGAATATGTTCAAGATAAAATTCGAACACAAAAGGCCTCAATCTCAAAACTGCTTCAACAACCAAATACACATATCTTTATTTGCGGCTTGAAAGAAATGGAAAACGGTGTCGATGAAGCTCTATCAGATGTCGCCCGTGAAATAGGCATTGATTGGGCTATTTTGCGCGATGAAATGAGACAAGACGGTCGCTTTCATATTGAAACCTATTAGAGCCTCCAACGTAAGTGTGTCGCGTTCGCTTGGATTCAACTCAACATGAAATCCCATAAAAAGAAATCTCAAATTTCCTGAACTATCCAGACAATAGTGTCGCCTTTTCCATAACGACTTTGCTGATTTGGTCAATGTCTTCCAGGGGTAAACGGATTGAGGGACCGGAAATGGAAATGCCGGCAATAACTTCGCCATACATATTAAAGATTGGCGCCGCAACGCATCGCATACCAATGCTTTTTTCTTCGTTGTCAAAGGCAAAACCCAACTCTTTTATTTTTACCAACTCATTTTCCAGCTTAACAGGATCAGAAAGAGTGTTTTTGGTGAAGGATTCCAGATTTTGTCGTTTGAGGTAATGTTCAATTTTGGCTGGTTCAGCGTGAGCTAATAAAGTTTTTCCAATCCCGGAAGCGTGCAGGGGGGATTTTGTTCCCGGGGGAAAAAATGCACGGATATTTGCATGTGTTTCAATTTGGCTAAGAAACATGACATCATCTTGAACTTGCGCCCCCAGGTTTGCCGTTTCACCGGTTTCTTCCATTAAATCTCGCATATAAGGGCGCGCCCGTTCGATAACGCCAGAGCGACGTAAAAATGCCGAGCCAAAGCGAAAACTTTCCGGCCCAATAAACCATTCCTGGCTGTTTGGGTCCATTTCAACAATATGACGACTTTCATAGGTTGATAGAACCCGGTAGATGGTGGCAGGAGCCTGATCAAGCTTTTCAGCTATTTCGGAAAGCGTCATTCCAGGTTGCTCTGTAAGGCAATCAAGAACATTCAAGGCGCGATCAAGAGACTGAATTTTGTTCTGTGCGCCTTTGTCGTAA
>JALWJW010000354.1 GCA_026996935.1 Hyphomicrobiales bacterium | reverse complement strand
AAGCTGCTGTTCTAACGCAAAAGTGGCGGGCTGAAAAAGACAAACTTAATGATGCTCAAAAGCTGAAAGAAGAACTTGATCAGGCTCGTGTAGAGTTAGAACTTGCAGAGCGTAATGGTGATTTAGCCAAAGCGGGTGAATTGTCTTATGGCACAATTCCGCAATTGGAAGCTCAGCTTGCAAAGGTTGAAGAGTCAGAAGACAAAGAGCCTGCTTTGGTTGATGAAGCGGTGACTTCTAATCATATTGCCCAGGTGGTTTCTCGCTGGACGGGTGTACCTGTTGACAAGATGCTTGAAGGTGAACGCGGTAAATTGCTGAAAATGGAAGAGGTTTTGTCTAAACGGGTTGTTGGACAACCTCAAGCTGTTGCGGCGGTGTCTAAAGCTGTGCGTCGAGCCAGAGCTGGTTTGCAGGATTCTAATCGTCCGATTGGTTCGTTTATGTTCCTTGGCCCAACCGGTGTTGGTAAAACCGAACTGACCAAAGCGTTGGCAGACTTTATGTTTGATGACGAACAGGCAATGGTGCGTATTGATATGTCTGAGTACATGGAAAAACATGCTGTTGCGCGTTTGATTGGGGCACCTCCTGGCTATGTCGGCTATGATGAAGGTGGGGCACTTACAGAAGCTGTACGTCGCCGCCCTTATCAACTTGTGCTTTTTGATGAAGTTGAAAAGGCACACCCTGATGTGTTCAACGTTCTGTTGCAAGTGCTCGATGAAGGTCGTTTGACTGATAGCCAGGGTCGTACGGTAGATTTCCGTAATACCCTGATTATTATGACATCCAATATGGGTGCAGAATATCTGGTTAATTTGAAAGATGATCAGAATGTAAATGATGTTCGTGATCAGGTCATGGAAGTTGTGCGTTCGCAGTTTAGACCGGAGTTTTTAAACAGGCTTGATGAAACAATCTTGTTCCAACGGCTTAAAAAACAAGACATGGGTCAAATTGTTGATATTCAAATCAAGCGCCTTCAACGTCTGCTTGATGATCGCAAGATCGTTCTGGAACTTGATAGTGCTGCACGCGACTGGCTTGCAGATAAGGGCTATGATCCGGCATATGGGGCAAGACCTTTGAAACGGGTTATCCAGCGCTATTTGCAAGATACACTGGCAGAAATGTTATTGTCTGGTGAAGTGAGCGTGGGTGAGACGGTTCGCGTGCATGTCAATGAGGGACAATTATTCCTTAATGACAGACATGCTTTAGCGAATGATTAATTAGGCTATCTATAGTTTAATACAGTAATAAGGCGCGGTGTTGAATTTCAACGCCGCGTTTTATTTTTTGCTAACTACAAATTTCGATTGTGAGAAAAAGTGACTTAAGTCAATCGAATTATAACAAATCAGGCGTATTTTTTACGGATGATAATGTTAAAAAGTCGGGAGTCAGGTTATGGATGAACAAGTGGGGAATGTTAAAAAGGCTAAGGTTGATGATGTTGATGAAGTAAAAAAATCAGCGGCAAAACGGGCCAAGAAATTACATAAACTGGCTGAAATGCGCCATGATTATAATGAAATCCGCAAAGCTTTTGAAACGGGTACTTATCCATATAAAAATAAGATGAAGCGCCCAACCTATGAGAAGCGTAAAGCTGAATTACAGGTTGAATTGTTAAAGGCGCAAGCTTGGATTGAGGCGACTGGTCAAAAGGTGATGATGCTGTTTGAGGGCCGTGATGCAGCAGGAAAGGGCGGTACGATTAAGCGCTTTACTGAACATCTTAATCCTCGCTCTACTCGTGTTGTTGCATTGAATAAGCCAACTGATCGGGAAAGATCACAATGGTTTTTCCAGCGTTATATTGAGCATCTGCCGGCTGCGGGTGAAATGGTTTTGTTTGATCGTTCCTGGTATAATCGAGCTGGCGTTGAGCGGGTCATGGGTTTTTGTACGGCTAATGAATATTTAGAATTTATGCGCCAGTGCCCCGAGCTTGAACGGATGTTGGTGCGCTCTGGTATTTGGACCTTTAAATATTGGTTTTCTGTTACTCAGGAAGAACAAAAAAGGCGTTTCGCATCTCGTGAAAAAGACCCTTTGAAACAGTGGAAATTGTCACCTATTGATCGGGCATCATTAGGGCGTTGGGATGCTTATACTGAAGCAAAAGAAGCAATGTTCTTTAATACTGACACTGCCGATGCACCCTGGGTGATTGTGAAGTCTGATGATAAGAAGCGCGCGCGTTTAAATTGTATGCAACATTTTTTAAAGGCTTTGCCTTATCCAGATAAAAATGATGCAGTGGTGACTGGACCAGATCCGTTAATCGTTGGTTCCAGTGCGCATGTACTGGGGACAAATGAGATGCTGCTTGATCGGGCTGTGCACCCTGCAAAACGACGTAAAAAATAACCCTTATCTCTTAAAGTGTATCACTATTATAGTAAGTGCTTTTTAGGGAAATTGTTTTAAAGCTGGTTATGAAAAAGGCTCCTTTCGTTTAAGGAGCCTTTTTAATTTGTTATATTTTAAAGTAATAACCTGAGCTTAACGTGCGATACTTGCAACACGGTTGATCTGAGGCGATTTTTTCATCAGAGCAATAATTCTTTGGCGGCTTTTATTAAAGCGAGCCAATTCGCGTTTGTTGAGACGTTTCTTGCCGACTACGCGCAGGCGGCTTGGATTAACCGCGCGTTTGTTCATGCGTACTTCATAATGGACATGGTTACCGGTTGTGCGACCTGATGATCCAACATAGCCAATGACTTGACCCTGGCGGACGAATGATCCTTTTGAAAGGCCTTTGGCAAATGCGTTCATATGGGCATATCGAGTAAGATATCCATTAAGGTGTTTGATTTCGACGACGCGTCCATAACCACCTTTCCAACTACGCCAGACAATTTTACCATCACCTGCAGCGTGAATTGGTGTACCGCGTGGAGCAGCAAAATCAATGCCGGTATGCATTTTTGAGTAGCCAAGCACAGGGTGACGGCGCATGCCAAATCCGGAACTGATACGGGCACCACTTACAGGTGTGCGCATCAGGAATTGCGCAGCGCCACGGCCTTTGGAATCGTAGTATCCGGTTTTGCCACGTGATGATGTATAACGATAAATACGCTTGGTTTTGCCACGAACTTCTAAAGAGGCGTAGTGAACAATTTTACGTCTGCTTGAAGAGCCGGAAAAAGGTTTGCCAAAGAAAATTTCAAATTTTGCTCCTGCGCGAACATCACGTTGAAAATCGACATCGTGGGCAAATGTGCGAATAACCTTGTTGATGATGTAATCAGGCACACCTTTGTCGGAAGCGGCTGCAAACAAGCTGGAGGTTACACGGCCTGCAACGCGAAACTGTTCTGAACGTGGTGCGGCATAGCGCGAAGGTTTTTTGTCTTTCTTTCCGTTCACACGAACAAAGAACTGGCCTTCATCATCGGCTTCAATTGAAATTTCTTCTTTTGGCCCAGGTGAGAATGTCAGGTGTACGGGATAAATGACAAAATTACCGAAAAAGTCTTGTTGCTTGTCGAGCGTGACAATGAACTTCTGGCCAGCTTTTAGCAGCTTAGACGGGAATATTGGTTCTAATGCTGCGGCCAGTTGGGTTGCTGTCGTGTTGGTTACGCCTAATTCGACCAGGCTTGAGATCAATGTGCTGCCCGATTTTAAAACAATTGTTTTATCGATGGGTTCAGGCGGTAGCTTTTTCAAAATTGTAGTGGTGTTGCTTGGTGGTACCGGGGCAAAGCTGTTTTGATTGCCCAATAGGCCGGAATTTCCAAGAACTGTTGGTTTCTCACTGTTTGATGAAGGGCCAAATGTGAGCGAAGCCTGAATGGCGGTGGGGGCCTGCTGCAAAATTGTTGAGTTCGAAATAACAGTGGTGTTTTGGCCGCTGTTTTTATTGGTTGAAACTTCCTGATAAGGTCTTAATTCCAATGCCTTGGTAAATTCGCCGTTGAGATCGCTTTTTGCCGACACAGTCGGGCGTTGCCATTTTTCGGTGAGTTGAACAGAGGCCTGGGCAGATGGGCTGTTATCGCTAAACAATCCCAATAATGCGCCACCGATAACAAGAGAACCTGCAACGCCGGCAATACATGTGGTGATTAGCCACCGATGGGGTTGGGCCTGTTCTTCATGAAATGGGTCGTTGTCACTTGATTCGAGATCTTCGACATGGATTGGAGCGTCAAAAAACGCTTCTTCTTCATGCCCGTACCCATGCTCAGACAAGGTGTGCCGGTTGCGCAACGTTGCGATCGGATCGTTCAAGTGCCCTTATCCCCTTCAAATCATGTTCATTTACGAACAAAAAATTAGTTTTTGAGCAAATGCAGTAGATGCGCAAGACGCTCATTAGTTAAAAGTCTTTATTGCACCCCAACCCACAATAGCGAATATCATCCCTAAAGTGCGCAGACATTGCAACACAGCAATCGTTGAGTCAACAGTTCAAGTAAAAGATTTTATTAAAAATCACTCAAAAACAACCGCTTAGAGTTAATTTTTATAAAAAACCGGTTTGAGAAACCCCTGTTATTATTATTTAGAACTCACAAATCACTCATATATCGTTCAATTTAACCTTTTTATGGTTTCTAAAGTGTTAATTTTACAGAAAAGTTTGCTTGAAATATGGCAAAAATGTGTAGTTGTGGGTATGGCGGACCTGCGACATATTCATCTAACGTAATGTATATGACTTGTTGTTTGTGAATATGGTCAGTAATTAATGGGTGAAATGCTTTAAAGTGGGTGAGCAATTGCGATGAGTGGTTGATCAACCGGCAAAGATGGTAGGAAAATATGGCTATAAAGACTTTTCAGAAAATTTTAGTGGCGAACCGAAGCGAGATCGCAATCCGGGTGTTGCGGGCGGCAAATGAGCTGGGAAAAAAAACCGTTGCGGTTTATGCCAAAGAAGATCGTCTGGCGTTGCACCGCTTTAAAGCTGATGAAGCCTATCAGATTGGTACCAATCTTGGTCCGGTAAAAGCTTATCTTTCAATTGATGAGATGATTCGGGTGGCGCTGAAGTCTGGCGCTGATGCTATTCATCCCGGATATGGGTTTTTATCTGAAAACCCGGATTTTGCCGATGCATGTGAGCAAAATGGTATTAGTTTTATTGGCCCGAAAGCTGAAACGATGCGTTTGCTTGGCGATAAAGTGTCAGCACGAAATGCGGCAATCTCGGCGGGTGTTCCTGTGGTGCCGGCAACTGATGCATTACCAGATGATATTGACGAAATTAAACGGCTTGCGGGTAAAGTTGGTTATCCGTTAATGCTTAAAGCCAGTTGGGGAGGCGGGGGCCGTGGCATGCGGCCGATTTACAGCGAGGAAGAACTTGAAAACAGTGTAATGGCTTCACGCCGTGAAGCTCAGGCTGCTTTTGGTAATGATGAATTGTTTCTGGAAAAGCTGATTGAAGCAGCACGTCATGTTGAAGTGCAGGTACTGGGTGATCGTCACGGTCAGGTGGTTCATTTGTTTGAACGTGATTGTACGGTTCAACGACGCAATCAAAAAGTGGTGGAGCGGGCACCAGCTCCCTATCTTGATGATAATCAGCGCGCGGAGCTTTGTGAATTGGGTTTGAAAATTGCCCGCTATGCGAATTACGAATGTGCGGGAACGGTTGAGTTCCTCATGGATATTGCATCAGGGGAATATTATTTCATTGAAGTTAACCCGCGTATTCAGGTTGAACACACAGTAACAGAAGAGATTACCGGTATTGATATTGTTAAATCTCAAATAGCGGTTTGTGAAGGTCGCCGTATTGGGGTGGCAACGGAAAGCTGTATCCCTGCACAAAAAGATATTAAATTAAACGGCCATGCGTTGCAGTGTCGGATCACCACTGAAGATCCACGTAATAATTTTATCCCCGATTACGGCCGTATTACCGCCTATCGTGGAGCAACGGGTTTTGGTGTTCGCCTTGATGGGGGGACGGCTTATTCGGGCGCGGTGATTACGCGTTATTATGATTCCCTGCTTGAGAAAGTGACATGCTGGGCACCAAGCCCATCAGAAGCGATCAAGCGGATGGATAGAGCATTGCGTGAATTTCGCATTCGCGGAGTGGCGACCAACCTTGCCTTTGTGGAAAATCTGATTGGTCATGAAGCCTTTGTGAAGGCAACCTATTCGACTAAATTTATTGATACGCACCCTGAGCTATTTGAATTTCCAAAGCGCCGTGACCGGGCCAGTAAGCTTTTACGTTATATCGCTGATATTACGGTCAATGGTCACCCTGAGGTTCAAGGTCGTCCAACACCGCCGATTTATGCTGCATTGCCCTGTCCACCACAAGCGGTGGCATTAAAACCTGAAAAGGGCACTAAGAATCTGCTTGATGAGCAAGGGCCGAAAGCGGTGGCTGACTGGATGTTGGCGCAAAAGAAAACGTTGATTACCGACACCACAATGCGTGATGCACATCAGTCGTTATTAGCTACTCGTATGCGCAGTTATGACATGGTTGCAGTTGCGACAAGCTATGCGGCTGATTTGCCGGAATTATTCTCACTTGAGTGTTGGGGTGGGGCGACATTTGATGTGTCGATGCGGTTCTTGCAGGAGTGCCCATGGGAGCGATTACGCCGTATTCGCAAGCGGGTGCCAAACCTGTTGTTACAAATGTTATTGCGTGGATCAAATGGGGTTGGTTATGAAAATTACCCTGATAATGTGGTGCGCAAATTTACGCTGCAAGCAGCAGAATCAGGCATTGATGTGTTTCGGGTTTTTGATAGTTTAAACTGGGTTGAGAATATGCGCGTTTCGATGGATGCGGTTCTTGAAGCCGATAAAATTTGTGAAGCGGTGGTTTGTTATACCGGTGATATTCTTGATCCTGCACGGGCAAAATATGACCTTAAATACTATACTGGTATGGCTAGGCAATTGGCTGATGCCGGTGCGCATGTGATTGGTTTGAAAGATATGGCCGGTTTGTTGAAACCTGCCGCGGCGAGCGTGTTGATTAAAGCGTTGAAAGAGGAAACAGGTTTGCCGGTACATTTTCATACGCACGATACATCGGGGATTTCAGCAGCGACGGTTTTAGCTGCTGTTGATGCTGGTGTTGATGCAGTTGATGCGGCGATGGATTCGTTTTCAGGTTTAACATCGCAACCAAATTTAGGGTCGATTGTTGAGGCGTTACGCAACACGCCGCGCGATACTGGACTTGATCCAAAAACCATCCGTCAGTTTTCTGACTATTGGGAAAGCGTTCGTTTGCAATATGCAGCGTTTGAGTCAGACCTTAAAGCGGGGGCATCTGAAGTTTATTTGCATGAAATGCCTGGTGGTCAGTTTACCAACCTTAAGGAGCAGGCACGATCGCTTGGGCTTTCAGAACGCTGGCATGAAGTGGCACAAACCTATGCTGATGTGAATCAGATGTTTGGCGATATTGTTAAGGTTACACCTTCATCGAAAGTTGTTGGTGATATGGCTTTGGCGATGGTTTCAGCCGGTCTTACACGTGCTGATGTTGAAAACCCTGATAAGGAAGTATCGTTCCCTGATTCTGTCATCGGGTTTTTTAAGGGGGATCTGGGCCAACCGCCAGGTGGTTTTCCCAAAGACCTTCAACAAAAGGTCCTTAAAGGGGAAAAGGGATTAACTGTTCGTCCCGGTTCTGTATTGCCACCGGAAAATTTTGATAAGAAACGTAAAAAGGCTGAAAAGAAAGTTGGTCGTAAAATTACGGAGGAAGAATTTAACTCCTATCTGATGTATCCAAAAGTGTTTGTCGAATTTGCCAAACGTCAGCATAAATATGGACCTGTTTCAGGCTTGCCGACAGATCAGTTTTTCTATGGTATGAAGCCGGGTACTGAAATTGCTGTAACGATTGAAACAGGTAAAACTCTGGTGGTACGCTGTCTGGCGATTGGCGAAACCAATGAAGAGGGTGATGTTAAAGTCTTTTTTGAACTTAACGGTCAGCCCCGGACGGCAAAAATTGCCAATCGAAGTGCAAGCGCAGGTGTGGTAAAACACCCTAAAGCTGAAATTGGAAATGCATTGCATGTGGCCGCGCCAATGCCGGGTGTTGTTTCGTCAATTTCGGTTGAAGTGGGTCAGAAAGTGTTGAGCGGTGATGTGATGTTGACCATTGAAGCGATGAAAATGGAAACAGCTATTCATGCCGAGGCCGATGGTGTTGTGGCGAAAATATTCACACCCGTTGGCACCCAGATTGATGCCAAAGATTTATTGGTGGAATTAAAAGATTAAAGAATGGCCCTGATTATTTAGGGCCATTTTACTTCCGGTGGCATGGATGAAAGTATTGAGTTTACATTGCCGCCGGTTTTTAAACCAAAGATCGTACCTCTGTCATATAGTAAATTAAATTCGACATAGCGGCCGCGACGGATGAGTTGTTCCTCACGGTCTTGGTCGCTCCAGTCATCGTTCATATTGGCACGGACAATTTGCGGGTAGACATCGGCAAAGGCGCGGCCAACATCTTTGGTAAAGGCTAAGTCAGCATCCCAATCACCTGAATCGATGTAGTCATAAAAAATACCGCCAATGCCACGCATTTCTTTGCGGTGGGGAAGATAGAAATATTCATCGCACCAGTCTTTGAGCTTTGGGTAATCAGCCAGATCATGTTTTGCGCAAACTTGCTCGAAAGCGGTATGAAAAGCAATGGAGTCAGGGTCTTGCTGCGTGCGTCTGCGATCAAGCATAGGGGTTAAATCTCCACCGCCGCCAAACCAACTTTTTGAGGTCACAACAAATCGGGTGTTCATATGGGCGGTGGGCACATTGGGATTAACGGGGTGGGCAATGAGCGAAATACCAGAGGCCCAATAACGCGGATCTTTTTCAGCACCTGGAATATTTTTGCGAAATTCAGGTGAAAACTCACCATAGACAGTTGAGGTGTGAACGCCAACTTTTTCAAAAACCCGACCTTTCATCATCGACATTGTGCCACCACCACCATCGCTGCCATCGTCGTTGGTTTTGTTCCAAGGGGTTTTGGTAAAACGACCTGCTTCCTGGTCATATCCTCGGCCTGATAATTCGTCTTCTATTTTTTCAAATCGGGTGCAAATATCATCGCGCAAGGTTTCAAACCATTCACGGGCTTTTTGCTTGCGTGGGACAAGGGTTTGGTGAATATCGGTTTTATCTGTCATTGAAATTATCTTTTCCTGAAGGTGTGATCTGTCAACTGGGCGTGGTTATGGGGCATTGTATTTGGTTTAGCAAGTTTTGAAAGATCCGTTTCGTCGCGCATCGCCAGCGCCGAAAAATTCACCGTCAGGGTTTATGCCGACTAAATTACAGCCACCAAAAAACATATTGGGTTCGCGCCATAGGCGGTGATCGGGGAAGGTTTGTTGTAGTTTGCTTATTGTTGCTTTATCGGTGAAATTTTCAAAATCAAGATGGCCTTTCTCAGGGTGGAGGCGCGGGGTGTTTATGGCGGTTTTGGGGTCTTGTTTGTGGATGAGGATATTGACCAAAACCTGCAAAATGGCGGAGCGAATTCTGTTTGAACCGCCAGAACCTAAAACATAAAGATGGCCATCAGGGCAATCAACAATGGTTGGACACATCATGGAAGACAGGCGAATGTTTTGGTGCCAGCCGCGTTTTCCATCCGGGTTCACATCGGTTTCACCGAGCATATTATTGAGCATGAATCCGCAGTCTTTAACAATGTTACCATTGCCTTCACCATTTGAAACTGTAATGGCGCAGGCATTGTGACTTTTATCGATTGTTGAGATATGTGTTGTACCGCGATAAGCGGGGGGATTAAGTAATGCTTTTAAGGCTTTTAAATCGCCATTGGCGTTGGTTCGCGCAGTATCTGAAAATGTAAGGGCCTGAGCGATTTCAACGGGTGATGGGTTATTTAAATTTTTTAAGTGTTCAAATGCCAATGCAATAAGAACCCCACTGGCGGCTGGTAGTGAGTTTAACAGGATTTGAGTATCATCGAGATAAACCGTTTTAGGTTGTCGTTTGATGGGGTGGTAGGTTTGAAAATCTTTCAAGGTTAAGTGAGCATTATGTTGTTGGGAACTGGCGATTTGATGGGCAGGGAACCCGTCTTGTTGTTTGGCAATGATGGTTTCAAAAAAGTGTGCTAACGCGGGGTTTTTAAAAATCTGCCCCGACTTGATGAGGTGCCCGTTTGGGGCAAAAATCTGTTTTGAATTTTCATTGGCCTGCAATATGGGCTCGACAACAGTTGACAGGAAAAACTGAAAATCACTAACGATAATACCATTGTTTGCAGCATTGATTGCTGGTTGTAAAAGGGTTGATAAAGCTAGGCTTGCATGGGTTTTATAAAGTTCTAGCAAGCCGGGGATAAACCCTGGGGTTGCGGTGCTTGCCGCCCCAATGTGGAAAATTTGGGTGGCGGTTCCAAAATCTGCTTTGATTTCGCGAAAGTCAATATCGCCGTTATTTTTCTTTAACGGTGTCTGGACGAAAAAATCTAGAATGTAATTTTGCGATGGTGTGTGAATATTGGCGAAGCCACCACCGCCAGGTGATGCCAAAACCGGTTCACAAACACAAGCCATAAAGCTGGCGGCGATGGCAGCATCAAAGGCATTGCCACCTTGCTCAAGCATATCGATGCCCGCCTGGCTTGTAAGGTCATGACCTGATGCAACTGCGCCATATTTATTTGTGTGCTTCATAAATTTGTTACTGGCACAAAAAGAGCTTGAGATCACGTGAAATTAAGTCAAAACTGTTTTGTCGTTCAACTAGGGAGAAATAAAATGAAAAAAATAAAACTGATAGCCACTTTTATGGCGGCCATTATTGGTTTAATGGGCGTGGTCTTTGCAAATATCAATTCTGCAACAGCAGCAGAGAAGAAGGTTCATTATGTGGCTGTACATGTTGATCAGAATGACCCGCGGGTTATGAACTTGGCGCTGAACAATGTGGTTAATATCAATAAATATTATGCCAAGAAGGGTGAAAAAGTTGTT
>JALWJW010000353.1:9304-10986 GCA_026996935.1 Hyphomicrobiales bacterium | reverse complement strand
CAACTCAAGCCCATCATTACCTGCACTGGCCTCCATGATTTTATCGGATGAAGGAGGCGAAATAACAACGGCTTTTGCCCCACTATTTTCCAGCCGATAACTTAAACCATCTGCGCCAAACAACATCGCCATTGGCACCGCAATTGCGCCCATTTTATAAATCGCAATATGAAGGGCGGCGGTTTGTGGCATTTGCGGCAAAACCAAAGCCACACGATCCCCGCGCTCAACCCCAATAGACTTTAAATAATTGGCAAACCGATTGGCCATTTTATCAAGTTGTAAAAAAGACACGTGCTGGGCAACACCATCACCATCTTTATAAATGATGGCGGTTGCATCGGGCGTTTGCTTTGCCCAACGCTCACCAAGTGCTTGTCCTATATTGAACTTTTCAGGTAAATCCCAAGAAAATCCATCATACAAACGCTGATAATCGGTTTCATTCCGTAACAATTTTTTTACCTTAATTACATGAACCTTGCCTAAAGACCACGTTTTGTTGGCATTCAGTCAGGCTGTTTTATGTTTCTTTATATTGTCATTCTATACTGGAATTCAAAGTTGAGGAGATTAAAAAATGTATAGCGTAACACAGTCTTCACGTGACGACCGCCGCCCCCAATATGAGGTTCCGGCAGCCCGTTCACCCCAGGTGCTTTCGCCGGGAATTAAAGAAGTTTTACACATGCTTGAGGCCCTTGAAAAAGATGCCGAAACGCACCAAAAGCAATAAACGTAAATCAAGCTTTTATAATCACTACATTTAATACGGACCATAAGAGTTCGACCAACAGCTTTAGCTCATATTAAGCTTTAAAAAACCTAACAGTATTTGAGTAGACCATAAGACATGAAAACCATTGTTCCACGCATAAATGCACATTCGCCAAAGTCTGGAAAATCTGGCAATGACAACTCAAAGTCTGGGTTCAATGAAGTTTTAGGCAGTGGCCAGGACTACAATGTCAACCGTATCAAAACCCCGGCCCGCTGTACGCTACCTTTACAAACTCTTGATACAATTTCACGCCATATTACGGTTATTAAGGGCTGTGTCCACATCACTATGGGTGATGATGTTATTGTTCTTGTGCCAGATGAAAGTATTTATATTCCACAAGGGTTACTGCACGGCATTGAAAACCGGGCCAATGACAGCGCCGAAATTATCAGCATCGATTATTCAGCAGCATAAAACCTATTCAACCGCATAAAAAATACCCGCTTTACAAAAAGCCCGCACATAAATTTCCACAATTTAATAAAATTTACATCGCTTTTGACGATGGTTTCCAGCTTTCGCGTTTACGATAAATCGTTGACGGACTAACCCCTAAATCTTCAGCAGCTTTTGGAATTGAACCTTTATGAGCCACAATAGCAGCCTCAATTGCATCACGTTCGATCTGCCATAATTGCCGGGGTTTAAAGCCATCAATCTGCATCGGTACGGCCGAAATTTTTGTTGAGTGACCATGCTGGAAAGCTGAAAAGTCCAAACGCAATCCCTGATCGACTTCACTTAATAATTCAACCAGCATATCGCGATCAACCACTTCACCGTCATTCATCACAACAATCTGTCGAATGGTGTTTTGCAATTCACGCACATTGCCCGGCCAGTCATAATCTTCCATCAAGTGCAGGGCTTCATCACTAAACAAGGCAAATGTTTTACC
>JALWJW010000353.1:0-9294 GCA_026996935.1 Hyphomicrobiales bacterium | reverse complement strand
TGAAAACTGGCGCAAAAACGCATCGCCAATCAACGACACATCACAACCACGCAGCCGCAATGGCGGCACTTTCACCGGTAAAACAAACAACCGATAGAACAAATCTTCACGAAACCGCCCTTCGGCAACTTCCAAGCGCGGATCTTTATTGGTAGCGCAAACGATACGCACATCAACCTTAACAGGTCGCGCCGCCCCAACAGGCTGAATCATACCCGTCTGTAAAAACCGCAATAATTTTGTTTGCAACTCAAGCGGCATCTCGCAAATTTCATCTAGGAATAATGTCCCGCCATCAGCCATTTTTGCGGCCCCTTCACGAGTCGCAATAGCACCCGTAAATGAGCCTTTTAAATGGCCAAAAATTTCTGACTCCATCAACTCCGCCGGGATCGCTCCACAATTAAGCGCAACAAATTCTTTCTCACATCGCTGGCTTAATTCATGCACAGCAACAGCACAAAGCTCTTTGCCCGTACCCGTTTCACCTTGAATAAACACTGGCGCATTGGAACGAGAAACACGCAAAATTTTGTCGTAAAGCTTTTGCATAGCAATCGAATTGCCAACAAACCCTAATTTTTCAAAATCCACAAAAAGGCTCATCAGGCAAACGACCCCTTCATTGCCAACGACAACTGACGCAACAATTGCGCACTGTCACGGGCCATTTCACAAGTGGCCTTCACCCCTTGCTCAAGGCTTTCAATACCGCCACCATCTTTTAACACCACACGAAGGCTAATCGCCGCTTTATGCAAACCTTTTGCCGCGAACGAAACAGCCAAACCGCTTAATTGGTGCGCAGCCTGGCCAAGACCATCCAGATTGCCATCAACATGACAATGCGAAACCTTACGGCTGACCATTTCCATCTCATCACTGGCTGTTTTCAGCAAACTTGACCAGTCTTGCGCGGTTAAGTCACCCCGAATAATCTGCAATTCAAACAAATCAATCAGGCCAACCGGCTGCGGATTGTTATTATTAGAACTTTCCAGAATTCGATCATTAACAGGAACGGTGCGCAGCACTTTACCAATTGTCGAATGAAGCTGTTGCTTGCCAGCCGGTTTTGACAACGCCACGTCAAAATATTCATGCCAATGCGATGACTTTTTAGTATCCGCCAAAAAAGCTGAAAGAGCGATAATCGGAGTTTTAGAGGCTTCACCACCAAGAGTGCGAATTTCACGCGCAGCCACAACACCATCCATGACCGGCATTTCGATATCCATCAAAATCAGATCATATGAACTGGATTGAACAAAATCGAGCGCTTCTTCGCCATGCTCGGCTGCATCAACATTACACCCAATGCGCTTGAGCAAAGCGCCCGTTAAAATTCGCGCTGCCGGAGAATCTTCGGCCAATAACACATTTGGTTTAGATCCATCCGCACACTTTAACGGATTAAGCTTACCTGTTTCATCACTACGCAAAACTGACGCATCAAAACGCATACAAATACCCACAAACTACATGCTCACACCCTTGTGTCCCCCAACAAGGAAATGAACCAAAACACTGTTACTAAGCCAAATATAACAGCCAAGGAGTGAAGAAGTCGTTTATGCGTAAAATTTATCTGAATATTTTCTACAAAAACTATTTTGTACCAAACATTCGATCACCAGCATCGCCTAAACCTGGCATAATATAGCCATTCTCGTTCAAACGCTCATCAATTGCAGCGGTAACAATCTTAACATCAGGATGTGCTTTAGTGAGAGCCTCAATGCCTTCAGGAGCTGCCAAAAGACAAACAAAACGAATATTTTTAGCCCCATTTTCTTTCAACCGATCAATCGCAGCAATAACCGAATTGCCGGTTGCCAACATAGGATCAACCGCCACACAATGACGCTCATCCATTGAATGAGGCAGTTTCAAATAATACTGAACCGGTTTCAAGGTTTCATGGTCACGGTACAACCCGATAAACCCAACCCGCGCTGAAGGAACCAGATCCAGCAAACCATCAAGCAAACCATTACCAGCGCGCAAAATAGAAACCAACACCAGTTTTTTACCGGCAAGAATAGGCGCATCCATTTCCTGCATCGGGGTTTCAATCATTTTTCGTGTCGTTGGCAAATCACGCAGCACTTCATAAGCCAGCAAATGAGCAATCTCACGCAACAATTGCCGAAACACAGCCGAGGGTGTATTTTTATCGCGCATTAATGTCAACTTATGCTGAATAAGCGGATGACGAACATGAGTGAGATTTGGATGCATAATTTTCCCTGACCTATAATTTTCTATTATCAGGTTTTTGTAGCGCGAATCTTAGGTGGCTGAAAACTGTAATTTTGCCAAACGGGCATAAAGTCCACCGTTTTTCATCAATGCCTCATGATTTCCCTGTGCAACCACCTCACCACCATCCAAAACAATGATCCTGTCGGCATTGCGAACCGTAGCTAAACGGTGTGCAATAACCAGTGTCGTGCGATTTTTCATTAAAACCTCAAGCGCGGCCTGAACATATTGCTCACTTTCTGCATCCAAAGCACTGGTTGCCTCATCCAGCAACAAGATCGGGGCATCGCGCAAAATAGCCCGCGCAATAGCAATACGTTGGCGCTGTCCACCTGAAAGACGCGTCCCGCGCTCGCCAACCTGTTCATCAAAACCACCAGGCAGCGTATCAACAAATTCATCAATACGCGCAGCTTTGGCCGCATCCAGCACCTCTTGCTTGCTCGCATCAGGGCGACCAAAACGAATATTTTCTAAAATTGACGTTGAAAACAGAACCGGTTCTTGTGGCACCGAAGCAATCCGCGCCCGCAAATCTTTAACATCAGCATCCTTAACATCCACCCCGTCAACAAAAACAGAACCAGACAAGGGGTCATAAAACCGTAAAATCAACCCGAACACCGTACTTTTACCAGCCCCTGAAGGGCCAACAATCGCTACAGTTTCACCAGCTTTCACTCTAAAAGAAACTTTGTTCAAAGCTAAATCGTCAGGTCGAGTGGGATAAGCAAAATCAACATCCTGCAACTCTACCACCCCACTTAATGCCTCATCAAATTGGGCCGGTGATGCCGGAGATGTAATTTTGGGTTTTGTCCGCTGTAACTCATCTAAACGCTCAGCAGCACCAGCAGCCAGTTGAACCTCGCCCCAAACTTCAGATAATGACCCTAGGGCACCTGCAGCAAATACAGCATATAAAACAAACTGGCTTAACGAACCTGCTGAAATTTCACCATTTACAACATCTTGAGCACCGAACCATAAAACAGCCACAACCGATCCGAATGCCACAAAAATAATCAATGCTGTTAAAAAAGCCCGCGATGATGTTCGCGCTTGCGCTACATTAAAAGCCTTTGTAGTCGCCACACTAAAAGCTTTACTCATCCGACTCTGCTGATTATTGGCCTGCACATCTTTCACCGCACCCAATGTTTCTTGTGCCAAAGCAGCAGACCCTGCCAGTGTGTCTTGGGCATCACGTGATAATTTACGTACCCGGCGGCCAAACAAAACCAAAGTTGGCACAATAATCAAAATCGTCAGCAAAACCAGACCCGAAAGTTTTAAACTGGTAACGGCCATCATCACCACGGCACCGATAAACATGAAAATATTGCGCAACGCCACTGAAACCGTTGATCCAAACAATGATTTTAATTGCGTCGTATCAGCCGTTAAGCGCGATAAAACTTCGCCTGTGTGGGCTTTTTCAAAAAATTCCGGGCTTAATTTTAGCAAATGGGTAAAAACCTGGTCCCGTAAATCAGCCACCAAACGCTCACCAAGCCAGGTAACAAAATAATATCGACTGGCACTGGCCAAGGCCAAAACTGCCACTACAACCATCATCATCCCGAAATACTGATTAATAAATTGCGAAGTTTCCGCCGTAAACCCGTGGTCAACTACACGCCGTACTGCCAGGGGTATCGCCAGCATCGAACCAGCCGCAGCAATTAGAGCCACTAACGCAAAAAACACTTTTGCACGATGCTTGAAAATCATTGGCAACAGAGTTTTTAAAGGAGCCAAATTACGCGATTTTGCCCGCCGACCTGTATCTGACGAAAACGCCGCCAAATCAGCATGAGCCTGATCGTTTATTTTTTTTTCTTGAGAAGAAGTTTTGGCCATGATTTCCGCCTAAATATATGTCTGCAAGCTGTTAAACCCCAAATACTCTTTATATTCAAGCTTCTTTAGACGATAAAACACGCGATGAGACGAATTACAGCACTTGCCAGCATTGGCCTTGTCATGTATAGAACCGCTACTTCAAGCATCTGCTTTTGGGCAGGGCTATTTTTTGCAAAAATTTAGAGTTCCAGACCGATGAAAAACGATATTCACCCAGATTACCACAAAATCACTGTTGCAATGACAAACGGTTCAACTTTCGAAACCTATTCCACATGGGGCAAAGAAGGCGACACATTACAACTCGATATCGATCCTGACACTCATCCAGCCTGGCAAGGTGGTACAGCAACACTGGTTGATCGTGCAGGACGTGTTTCTCGCTTTAACGAGAAATTCGGTTTCCTTAAAAAATAAGCTTTTACAAGCTATTTAAAATCTGCCGAAATACCTTCACGAACCAACTTATTCGTGAGGGTCTCAATAGCCTCTTGCGAGCGCGTAAAGAACTCTTTGCGCGTCAGACCTTTTGGGATTACTTCACCAAATTCGATAATGATTGTACCTGGATAGCGTACAAATTTACGCCGCGGCCAATAAAGTCCCGAATTTAACCCGAACGGCACAGCATCCACATCCAAACTTAAATAAAGTCCGGCTGCCCCTGGTTTATAATCAGGTTCGGCAAATGGACTTTTTCGTGTACCCTCAGGGAAAATCAGAATTTGCCGTCCTTGAGTTATCCGCTCGCTGGCATCAGCCCGCAATGCCCGCAATGCACTGGCACCAGCTCCACGATTAACCGCCACCATCTTAAATTTTAAAGCAAACCACCCAAACAACGGAATATATGTCAGCTCTTTTTTCAGCACCATTGCAGGATCATCAACCAATGGTAAAACAGCAAAGGTCTCCCAAAGTGACTGATGTTTACCAACTAGAAGACACGCCCCCTTTGGGATATTTTCTATCCCGCGCACTTCAACTTTGGTGCCGATAATAACTTTTTGCCACCACATGCTCGAACGCGCCCAGGCCTGCAACGCCCGAATAGCCCACTTTCGCGGCATCAATAAAAACCAAAACCCGAAGACCAGAAAAACAATCAGGTTAAGATAAAACACGACATTAAAAATCAACGATCGCAGCAAAACAGTCATGCCTGGCTTGGGGAATTGAAATGAGATTCGATCAGATCGCATTGCCAAGAATCCTTAAGATCGCCAAACGCGCGGCAATCAGACAAATTAAAGTTGTTAAAATCGGCACCAGCAAAAACAGTAAATAACTGGAAAATGTCACATCAGGCGTACCAATCAGCAAGGAATAACTCGCCGCCGCCAACCCGTTTGAAGATGTTACACTACTGCTGATGCCAAGCAAAAAGAATGTTGCCAAACCTGCAATCGTGCCTATCAGGCCAGACTGCAAACCGGCCCTCAAAAACTGCCATTGTACTTGCCGGGCGATATATTTATCACTCGCCCCGACAAAGTGCAACACTTCCACCACCTCACGATTAACATCAAGCGCGCTGCGTGAAGCAAAAATCACCAGTGCAATGGCTGAAACTGTAATTAACGCCAAAATCCCAATACCAAGCCAAACAAGATTTGACCCCATACGGGTTAGCTCAGTTTGCCAACGTCGATGCGTATCAAGACTTGCCCCCTTTATGGTTTCCGACAGTTTTTTGGCCAGGATTTCAAAGTCTGGCGGGTTTTTCTGATCAATCGCAACCGCAATTAATCGTGGCACAGGCAATTGATTTAAAATTTCAGCATTGCCCAACCATGGTTCCAACAATTTGTTCCCGGCATTTTTGTCCAGAATATCAACACTGGTCACCCCTCGCGTTGCTTTTAAAATAGACGCAGCTTGAGCCAGTTTATCATTCATTTTGGCATCATTAGTTGGCCGCACCTGTACCGTAACCTCACCTGAAATTTCAGATGTCCAGTCATCAACCGCGCGGGTAATCAACAATAATGCCCCTATTGCCAAACTGGCCAGGTAACACATCACCGTCATTGAAATCATTAAAGTGCGCAACGGCATTTGCGTACGCGGCATTAAGCTGTTGGTGGTGATTGCCACATTGTCTGCTTTATTTATGGATTTACGCGTCAAAATCTAACCCTCAAACCCAAGTTGACCATCATTAAGCACCAGCACTGGCGATGTCGCTTTTTTAATTAATGTCGTATCATGTGTTGCAATCACAATCGTTGTGCCAAATTTGTTCAATTCTCTAAACAACCGCATCAACCGCAATGCCAAAGCCGGGTCAACATTGCCCGTTGGCTCATCAGCCAATAAAAGTTCTGGCTGAGTGACCACGGCGCGAGCAATCGCAGCACGTTGTTTTTCACCACCTGAAAGTACTGGCGGATAAGCATCAGCATATTCCGATAAGCCAACCCAGCCTAAAAGCTCAATCACATTTTCGCGATATTCATTTGGCTTTTTTCCCGATACCCGCAAAGGCAGCGCCACATTTTCAAAAACCGTCAAATGATCCAAAAGCCTGAAGTCTTGAAATACCACACCTATTTTTTGCCGGAGAGGAGGCAGGCTCTTATGAGGCAACGTCGCAATATCACGTCCAAACATTGATATTAAACCACGTGTCGGACGCTTTGCTAAAAACAAAAGTCGCAACAAAGACGTTTTTCCCGCCCCTGACGGTCCGGTTAAAAATTGCATTGATCCGCGTTGTAATTCCAGATTTACATCACGCAGCACTTCACGGCCTTTGCCATACCGCAAGCCAACATTTTGCAAACTGACAATAGAACCGGGACCGCTCACAAATTTATTTCCTTAATCATGCAGCCAGACACACCTTCAAAACCAAAACCAGATAAACCACACACTTGTGGCAAATTTAACGCAGAATTAACCATAATCAGGCCCTATAGGATTTGAAATTGAGCCGCTGTGCGCTCAACGTTTGTAACGAATCAGTTAGAGTACTTTGACCCCATGTTAATTGCCTGTCCATCTTGTTCAACACATCATAATGTCCCTGACGACCATTTAATTGCCGACGGATCGATGATTAAATGTGCTTCTTGTGGACACTCATGGATTGAATCACGTGCGGTCGAAATCATTGATGTTCAACCTGAAACCATTAAAAATCATAACTTTGCCCAAACGCCAAACCTTCCCGCCATTCCCGTTACACCTGATGCTGACTATGAAGCTGCAAGAATTGCCAAAGCCATTCAGCAGGTTGAGGAAAAACGTCTGGCAAGCCAACGCGAAAGACGCACAAAATTACGCGGGTGGCTAACACTGGCTGCATGTATTTGCGCACCACTCATATTTGCCGGCACCTTTCCGGCAACCGTGGTTAAAGCGCTTCCCGGCTCAATTAAAATTTACGATAAACTTGGCATGAACGTAAATGTTTACGGTTTTAAATTTGCCAATATTTCTCACCAGTATGTTCTGGCTGGCAAAACCCGTGTTCTTGCCATACGCGGCGAGATTATCAACATCTCCGGAAAAGAAAAAACCGTGCCCAGCATTCATTTTACCCTCAAAGATAAAACCGGCAAAAACGTCTATGAATGGAATCTGAAAGGCATTGCCCGGCGCCCATTGCATGATGGACAAGCCACCAGCTTTCTCACTCGCGTAGCCTCACCGCCAAAAAATGCGGATGACTTTCAGATTCGCTTTGCAACACCCGGCAAAACTGTCGTAAAAGCATCTTATGAAAACATATCAAATTAACGGCCACGAAATTCAGGTCATATTTTCACAAAGCACCATCGCCAAGCGCGTTGATGAAATGGCCTTTGAAGTTGCCGATTCCAATCCGCACCGCTTATTGGCGATCCCGGTTTTAAAGGGAAGCTTTGTCTTTGCCGCCGATATTATTCGCGCCTTTCATGAAGCAGACCTGTTACCTGAAGTTGACTTCATGATGCTCGCCAGTTATCGCGACAAAACCGTGTCATCTGGCCAAGTTGAAATTTTACGCGACATTCAAACCGATGTAAAAGACCGCGATGTTCTGTTAATCGATGATATTCTGGAAACAGGCCGCTCTTTAGCATTTGCCAAAGATTTACTGGTCGCGCGAGGCGCACGCCGCGTGATGATCGCAGTGCTGCTCGATAAACCCAACAAGCGCGCCGTTGATATTAAAGCCGATTTTACCGGCTTTGAGTGTCCCGACAAATTTGTTGTTGGCTACGGCATGGATATGGCCAGCGCTTATCGTCAACTGCCCTTTGTTGGCTGGGTCAAAAACCCTTAAAATCTTGACCTTTGTTTATCGCGAACCGTTAAAACAAACCATCCAGCAGGCGGTCCAAATACTGCAATTCCTGACGGCTGCGTTTGCGATCATTCGAGCGTTCACGCAATGTGCGCATAATGTCTTGCGCCCGTCTGATCTGTGATTCTTTTGGCAACACATTTTTCTTCGGGCCAAAGTCATTCCCATTACGCGGCAGCGGTCGCCCTAACGGATCGTTGTTTTCCCCGCCATTTTCGCGCGCATGACGACCATAATTACCTTCCTCGCCCTTACCACGATTAAGCAGCTCTTTAGCCATGGTTTCAGCCCCTTTACGCAAACCCTGCATAGCCTGGCCCTGATACCCCATAGCGCTGCCCTTACCACCATTTTTTAACGACTTGGCCGCATCGCGCATGGCCTGACGCGCTTTACCAAGTGCTTTTGGCGCTGGCGTTCCATCTTTAGCCATCTGATCCAAAATCTTACCCAGTGCCTTGCCCAATTCACGCTGCTGCGCGCTTAATTGCTGATTGCCCTTTTGACCCGATTGACGATCACCAGACTTGCCATCCTTGGGCTTACCACCACGTTTTTGTGACTGCTTTTCATCCCCGTTCTGGTCTTGTTGGTCTTGGCCATCAGGATCATTGGGATTTTTCATATTAAATGTCTGATCCATCAATTCACGTTGCTGACGCAATAAATCAGTCAAAGCCTCTAATGACTTAGCCGCAGGGGGCGTGCGCTGCGGAGCCATTGGCCGTTGCGCCTGATTAGGATCAAGGTTTTTGAGTATTTTATCAAGTTCAGACAACATTTCCTGCGCTGCACTTTTTGCACCAGATTTTGCCAGCTCTTCAATCTTGTCCATCATTTTTTGCAAATCTTGGGGACGAATTTCACGA
>JALWJW010000352.1 GCA_026996935.1 Hyphomicrobiales bacterium | reverse complement strand
ATATTATCCAGCGGTAAAAAACCCAGAATTTACTGATGCAGGTCGCGCGATTACGCCCGAACAGTTGAACACTACCTATAATAATTTTTATGAATTTGGCACATCAAAACGTATTTCACGGGCTGCGCAGGCCTTGATAATACGCCCATGGGAAATCAGAATTGATGGTGAAGTTGATAAGCCTTTCACTATCGGCTTTGATGATTTGCTAAAAAAGGTAAAGTTGCAGGAACGAGTGGTTCGTCATCGTTGTGTTGAGGCATGGGCAATGACTATTCCCTGGACGGGGTTTCCGCTTAAAGATCTGATTGAATTGGCCGCGCCTAAATCATCGGCTAAATATGTGCAATTCCAAACTTTTAAAGACCCGAAAATGGCGCCTGGGCAAAAGCCGGCCTTGTTTGGTTTTGGTAATAGTTTGCCATGGCCTTACACCGAAGGGCTTACAATGGCCGAAGCGATGAATGATATGGCCTTTATGGTGACGGGGGCTTATGGCAAGCCTGTTGCCAAATCAATGGGCGCGCCGCTGCGGTTACATTGCCCATGGAAATATGGTTTTAAATCTGCCAAGTCGATCAATCGGATCACTTTTACTTCCAAGCGACCTGTTGGGTTTTGGGAAGAAATTCAGGGGGCTGAATATGGATTTTGGGCCAATGTAAACCCGAAAGTGCCTCATGCGCGTTGGAGTCAGGCGAAAGAACGTTTGCTTGATACGGGTGAGAAGGTGCCGACAAAACTATTTAACGGTTATGGTGAACAGGTGGCTTATCTTTATAAAGATTTACAGGGTGAAATTCTGTATCGCTGAATCAGTTGCTAGTAGCCGCCAGACAATGGCAAATTGCCATCGCGTTTATGGGTGCGCATGACAAAGTTTGAGCGCACATCTTTTACACTGGGGTGTTTGAGTAATCGCTTGAGAATGAATTTCTCATAACCATCAATATCGGGCGTGGCGACTTCCATCAAATAGTCCATATCGCCCGATACCAGATGGCAAGAAATAACTTCTGGCCAGTGTGTGACGCTGGAAACGAACTTTTCAGCTTCGCGGTCTTGGTGACGTTCAACTTTTACCGTTACGAATACGGTTAAACCCAATCCCATTTTTTTGCGGTTGATAAGGGCTTTGTACCCTTCAATGATCCCGTCTTCTTCAAGCTTTTTAACTCTGCGCAGACATGGCGTTGGTGATAGCCCGACCTTATCTGCCAGCGCTTGATTGGTTTGACGGGCATCAGATTGTAATGCGGCAAGGATTTTAAGATCAATGGTGTTGATGTTCATTTTGGTTGATTCTATCGATATTTTAAAAATATTAGAAGATTGTGCTTATCTTTAATGGCTATTTGATATGTTTGCACGAAAATTTTTGCTGGTTTCTATATACTTGAATGATCTTAATTCTGGAGAGAAACAATGACTTCATCACCTAAACGCAATGCCAAAAGCGGTTTTGCAACGCGCGCTATTCATTTTGGCTATAACGCCCAAGACTATCACGGGGCGTTGAACCCGCCGTTATTTCTGACTTCGACCTATGGTTTTGAAAGCTCGATGGATGGTAGTGATCGTTTTGCGGGTGAAGCGCAAGGGTATATTTATCATCGCGTTGGCAACCCAACGGTGAGTATTTTAGAGAAACGATTGGCAGAACTTGAGGGCGGCGAGGCAGGTCTTGCCACCAGTTCTGGCATGGGGGCCATTACGGCAGCGTTTTGGACTTTGCTTAAATCTGGCGATGAGGTGGTTGCCGATAAAACGCTTTATGGTTGCACATTTTCACTGTTGCAGCACCATTTGGTCAAGTTTGGCGTGACGGTGAAATTTATTGATATGTCAACGCCAGAAGAATTGACTAAAGTGATGAATGAAAAGGTGAAAATCGTTTATTGCGAAACCCCAGCTAATCCCAATATGCGGTTGATTGATATTGCCGCGATTAGTGAAATTTGTGAACCGTTTGAAACGACATTCATCGTTGATAACACCTATTGCACGCCATATTTGCAGCGGCCATTAGAATTGGGCGCTGATATGGTTGTGCATTCTGCTACCAAATATTTGGGCGGGCATGGAGACTTATTGGCGGGCGCTGTGGTTGCCAGTCAGGAAATGATCGATCAGGTTCGCTATGTCGGCATTAAAGAAATGAACGGGGCGATGATTTCAAGTTTTGATGCGTTTTTGATTTTGCGCGGGCTTAAAACTTTGCAGCTTAGAATGGATCGCCATTGCCAGTCTGCCATGTTATTGGCCCATGATTTAGAGCGCCATGATGCGGTTGAGCGGGTTTATTACCCGGGCTTGGAAAGTTCACCGTTTCATCGTTTAGCCAATAAACAAATGAGCCAGTTTGGTGGCATGATAGCGCTTGAACTCAAAGGTGGGTTGGATGCCGGGCGGAGGTTTATGGATGAACTTGAGCTTGTTACATCGGCGGTAAGTTTGGGCGATGCTGAAACATTGGTTCAACACCCTGCCAGCATGACCCATTCAACCTATGAACCAGAAGAGCGCGAGCGTCACGGCATTACCGATGGGCTTATTCGTATTTCTGTTGGGTTGGAAGATTATGATGATATTCATGCTGATATTTTGTCGGCG
>JALWJW010000351.1 GCA_026996935.1 Hyphomicrobiales bacterium | reverse complement strand
TTAAGTCGTAAAGAGCGCGCATCAATCAGCGCCAGACTTATGGTGCTCGATCGCAAACGCATCAACCCGAAACGTTGGACAAATGCCCATAACCGGCTAATCCGCCGCGCCGCTTCCTATCCGCAAGTACAGCGCATTTTCGTCCACCCACCAATTAAAAAAGCTCTTTGCGACTGGTCCAAAGGCCAACCAAACCGCGCCGCCTGGTTGCGTAAAGTTCGCGCCTATTACGGTCATAACTATCATTTCCATATCAGAATGCGTTGCCCCAAGGGCGCAACGAACTGCCGCTCACAAGCAGAACCGCGTCCAAAAGATGGAACAGGCTGCGGCAAAGAACTTGCCTACTGGTATTCCGATGTGCCGTGGGTACGCAAAAAATACAAACCACCCATTCGCTTCATCGATGGCATCCCGCTACCGCGCAAAAAACCAAAACGCCGCAAACCCAAAACACTAGCAAGCCTACCAAACGCCTGCCGCGCGGTTTTATTGGCGCCTGATAAGTAATTCACATTTTCAGCAGTCAATCATCAACAATCTAAAAAATCTGGAATTCATGTCAAAAATATTCTCCGTATAAAGGCATTGTTAAGACGAATCAACGAATCTGTCTTTCATGAGTAATGTTATTGACCTGAGTAAGGCACGCCAAGAGCGTGATCACAACCGTCGCCTGCAATCTGAAGGAACCGGCTGTGTCGTATTAGTAACCGCCAAAGGCAAAATCGCTGCTTTTGTTGGTCAACCTGATTTTGAAAACGGTGACACCGTGTTTGTTGACGAACACGAGGCCCAATTTGTCCCCATGTCAAAAGCACAGGAAATGGCCGAGAAATTGCGCCAGACCCCTTCTGCTTTATTGATGGCAATGGGCGGCTTTCATTTAGAAGCCGTGGCGTATTAGAAACAACGCGTCCCTTTTGTTAAACTAAAGGTCGTTTTAATCATCTGGTTTTTACCATTGCTCTTTTATGCTGTTTTAGACAGACACAAATTGCGATGAGAAACCCAATGATAAAAGCAGCCTCATACTCCCTTGCCCCCTTTTCAACCAAGGGTAAATTCTGGCGCGGCAATCTCCACACCCACTCCACCCTTTCGGATGGGGCCTTGCCGCCTGAAAAAGTTATCGAGGCCTATAAACGGGCTGGCTATGACTTTACGCAATTGTCAGAACACTTCATTTCAAATTTTGATTGGCCCGTTGCCGACACCCGCGATTTGCGCTCGGAAAATTTCACCACCCTCATCGGGGCAGAACTGCACGCGCCCAAAACCAGCGCCGATGAACTCTGGCACATTGTTGCCGCTGGCCTGCCGCTTGATTTTGCCCCTGCTGATGAAAACGAGACTGGTCCGCAAATGGCCCAACGCGCCGCAGACCTTGGCGCCTTCATTTCCATCGCCCACCCCGCATGGTCGCAATTAACACTGGAAGACGGCTTATCAATCGAGTGTGCTCATTCCGTTGAGATTTACAACACCGGGTGCGACCGCGAAAATGATCGCGGCGATGGCACATATCTGCTCGATCAACTCCTCAACAAAGGCAAACGCCTCACCTTAAACGCCACCGATGATGCTCACTTTAGAAACGGTGATTTTGACGCATTCGGCGGCTGGGTCCACGTTAAAGCCGCAAGCCTAGACCCTGACCAACTCCTCAGCGCTCTAAAAGCTGGCGAATTTTATTCCAGCCAAGGCCCTCAAATTTACGACATGAAAGTCACAAAAACCAGCAGCGGCACATCACTTGAAGTCACCTGCTCACCCGTTAACTCAATCACGCTGGTCGGCGGCACATCAGTCACCCAAACCCGCTTGGGCCAAGCCATCACCAGCGCCACCCTTGATTTATCAAAGCTCGATAATTCATGGCTCAACGGCCCACCATCAAAATGGTTCCGTTTGGTGATTATAGACAACGCTGGTAAAAAAGCCTGGACAAACCCCATCTGGAAAGATGATCTTTAACTTTTCCGCGTCATACTTAATCTGAAAACGATATATAGTGCCAGCAATGACAAATCAAAAAAACACAAAACCACAAACAACAACACAAAAAATCATCGCCCATCGCGGATTTATTCCCGTGGTTTTTTTGCTGTTTTTATCAGTGCTGGTTTCCGGCCTTGCCCGGTTTAGCGTTTCAACCCAAAAAGATTTTAATACCAATAAAATCAAAGCCGATGCCACCGTGGTCAAAACCTTTTCAGGCAAAACATCTCGCAATCAAAAACTGGGCGGCACGATTATCAATCACTATATGGTATTAGGACTGACCTTGAGTGATGGAAAAATCATTCGCAATAATGTCCGCATAAGCAAAGACAAACTAAAAACCATCAAGCCAGGTGATAAAATTCCGGTTTATTACGATCCGCAAAATCCGCAATTTGTCCTGCAAGAAGCTGATGCCTTTACCGTTTTGGCCGACCGCTTACGGCTTCTGGCCTGGTCCCTTTTCACCGCCGCCCTCGCCCTCACCGGCTATCACTATCTAAAATATTGGATGGCCAAACGTCAAAAACATTGGGAAAGTCAGCAGTAGGGCGCAATAAATTGCACCACCCCACAACACGCGCACTCAGGCATAAACCCCAGCTTTCGCC
>JALWJW010000350.1 GCA_026996935.1 Hyphomicrobiales bacterium | reverse complement strand
CGCCAGGCGGAAAAACCATGCAGCTTGCGAGCATGGGCAATGATGTCACCGCGCTTGATGTGTCAGAGAACCGTTTAGAGCGGGTGAGTGAGAACCTTGAACGGGTTGGGTTGAACGCTGAAATTATTTGTGCTGATGCCTTGGAATGGACACCTGAACAGGTCTTTGATGGCATATTGCTAGATGCACCATGTTCGGCTACCGGCACCATCCGCCGTCACCCTGATGCACAGTATCTTAAAAAGAGCAGCGATATTGATGCGTTGGTGAAATTACAGGCCGAACTTTTGTCACGGGCAGCCAGTTTTGTTAAAGCAGGGGGCGTTTTGCTTTATTGCACATGCTCATTGCAAAAGCGTGAAGGTGAGTTACAGGTTGCAAAATTTTTGGATGAAAATGAGAATTTTGAGCGCTTACCGGTTGGGGCCGATGAGTTAGACGGGCTTGATCATTTGATTAATGATGAGGGCGATGTGCGCACCTTGCCGTTTTATCAGGTGGGTGAAAGCTACGGCATGGATGGGTTCTTTATTTCGCGTTTGAGGCGGAAAGTTTGAATTTGTTATTAAATCATTAACGACCTTTAGGCCAATAATCCTTGATAGGATTTTGTTAACTATAGCTCTTTTTGATTTATGTCTGATGTTGCCCCAAAACTACCGATTGCGGCGGTTCCCGTCTCAAGCTTTGAAGCACCTGCTGAACTAAGCGGATTGCTCGGGGTTGGTGTACGGTCATTTTTTCAAACACAAAAACGCCGACTGCATGCTTTTCCCAGCCGTTTGATATTGGCTGCAAAGCCTGATGGGTTGGCCTTGCGGTTTGATGTTTTACATCGCGGCAATGGTGAACGTGCGGCAGCATTTTATCGCGGGGAATTTAAGTTCGCCGGGCAAACTGAATTGCGCGGCAATGATGGCATTTTTGCCAAAAAGGATACCAAAGTTGAATGGCAGCGTGAATTGCATGGCTTTGCATGGCTGGTTGATATGGAAACGGGCAACCGTGAAATGGTGCGGGCCAATGCTCGCGCGTTAATCAGTGAGTGGATTAAAGCCACGTCCATCAGCAATATTGGTCAACGCCACAATGTGGCTTTTGACTGTGATGTGACAGCGCGGCGGGTGATTTCGTGGGTGCAGTGTGCGCCGTTCTTTTTGAAAAATTGCCCTTCTTCATTTGAGAAAATGTTCTATGGCAGTTTAGCTAAACAAATCCGCATGTTGATGCGTAAAGTTTTAACGCAGAAAAATGATTTAGCCCGCTTGCAGACTGCTATTGCCCTGGTAATTGCCACCACGGGATTGAGCGGTTTAGAGAAATTGCGTGGCTTGGTGTTTAAACGATTGAATGTGGAATTGGGCAAGCAGATTTTTGCTGATGGTGGCCATGCCTCGCGCAATCCACAAGTGCTGCGTGATATATTGGCAGACCTCATTCCGGTGCGCGCCGCATTGGAAAAAGCCCGTTTGGAAGTGCCTGTTGAATTAAATGCGGCGCTGGAGCGGATGATGCCTGCCTTGCGGTTCTTTACTTATCTTGATGGGGGCTTGGCAGTTTTTAACGGGGTTGATGATACGGGGTCTGGTTTGGTTAAACGGATTTTGGAAACTGATTCTGTTCACGGCAAACCGCTCATTCATGCGCCACATTCTGGTTATGTGCGATTGATGCAAGGCAACTCCAATGTAATGATTGATACGGGGAAACCTGCTTTGCCTTCTGTTTCAAGTGGGGCAGCAGCGGGTGTTTTGGCGTTTGAGTTTTGTGATGGGGCCTCGCGTATTGTGACCAATTGCGGTCATGTTCAATATGGCAAACATGCCTGGGACAGTGCCAGCAGACGCACGCAGGCACATTCAGGGCTTTGTCTTGATAATCAATCCAGCAGCAAGATTTTAGATTCGAAAATCTGGCAGCGGTTGTTTGGTGGTTCAGTTGTTTTATCAGCGCATAATGTTGAGACCGAAACTTCAAATGTTAAAGAGGGTGCGGTGTTTTTTGGTCGCCATGACGGCTATGCTAAAACTCATGGCATAAAGCATGAGCGCAATTTGTTTTTAAGTGCGAACGGGTTTGATTTTCGTGGTGAAGACAGTTTTGTGCCAGATATGCAGCACGCAGATGCCATAGGTTCAACCCCGTTTGCCATCCGTTTTCATTTGCACCCCTCAGTGCGCGCAACCTTATCGCAAGATGGGGCCAGTGCGATGTTATTATTGGCCAATAAAACCGGCTGGCGGTTTAGTGCACGTGGCTGTCAGCTAAAGCTGGAAGAAAGCGTTTATCTACCTGAAAATGGCCGGGTGCGTAAAACGTATCAATTGGTGTTGCGCGGTATTGCCGGGCGGCCTGATAAGGTTCACTGGGCGTTTAAACGTATTGAAAAGCGCAAAGTCAACACGGAAAAAGCAAAACGGGAAGAACCTGCTTTGCTTTAACGCCTGCTTTAAATGTTGTGTTATTTTTTTGCGTTTGGAAAAAACAATTGCTCTCCTTTGAGCTTATAAGCGGCAATAGCATCCTGGCCTTTTTTACTGCGTAGCCAATCAATAAATGTCTGCCCTTCCTTGGCTTTGACGGTTGGATGTTTTGCGGGATTAACCAATATAACACCA
>JALWJW010000349.1 GCA_026996935.1 Hyphomicrobiales bacterium | reverse complement strand
TGGCGAACGGAAAATATTTATGAGCCGTTTCATGCTGCTGTTGATGTGCAGCTTGATAAACGCGATGATCCTGTTTTGATTACAGTTCACAGTTTTACGCCGGTCTATAATGGAAAAAGGCGTGATGTTGGCGTTGGCATTTTGCACGATAAAGATGGCCGTTTGGCTGATGCCATTTTAGCAAATAATAAGTTTGATGATGACATAAAGGTAGCCCGCAATGATCCGTATGGCCCAAAAGACGGGGTGACGCACACATTGCAGTTGCACACAAACGGCACAGAAATTTTAAATGTTATGGTGGAGATCAGGAACGATCTTATTGACGATGAAGCATCGCAAAAGCACTATGCAGATAAATTGGTAGAGACAATTAAAGCAGCGATGAGTTCGCTCGAAAAAGTTTAAGGAGACAGGTCTTGTCAGGTCTTGGAATTAAAACGGTTGAAGATGCAAAAGCCATTGTGAATGAGCGCGGCATCAAGAATATTAAAATTGGCTTCTTTGATGCTGATGGCGTTATGCGCGGCAAATATATGAGCCGTGAGAAGTTTTTCTCATCACTCGATAAAGGCTTTGCCTTTTGCGATGTGGTTTTGGGTTGGGATAGTGATGACCAGCTTTATGACAATGTAAAATATACTGGTTGGCACACGGGTTACCCTGATGCGCCATTGCGGATTGTGCCGCAAAGTTGTCGCGAATTGCCATTTGAAGACAATACACTGTTGTTCCTGGCAGAGTTTACTGGCGAAGCTGAAAAGATTTGTCCGCGTGGCACATTGCGCAAAGTGATGAAAAAAGCCAATGACATGGGCTTGTCAGCCTTTGGTAGTTGTGAGTTCGAATTTTTTGTTTTTAACGAGGATTCAAAATCAATCCGTGAGAAAAAATATAATAATCTTGATCCGATTACACCGGGCAATTTTGGCTATTCCATGTTGCGGGCGGCTGAATATAGTGAAGTTTATGAAGACCTGTTGCAGCTTTCTGAAGATATGGATTTTCCGATTGAAGGCTTGCACACGGAAACGGGGCCAGGTGTTCTTGAAGCAGCACTTGCTTATTGCGATTTGCTTGAAGCTGGCGATAAGGCGGCGTTGTTTAAAACCTACACTAAAATCATGTTGATGCGTCAGGGGATGATGGCAACATTTATGGCCAAATGGTCGCCTGATTACCCCGGTCAATCGGGTCATATTCATATCTCACTCAAAAACGATGATGGCAGTTCGGCGTTTTATGATGACAGCAAAGAACACAATATGTCGGACAAAATGCGTTGGTTTATTGGTGGTCAACAAAAACTGATGCCGCAATTTCTGGCGATGGTGGCGTGTACGGTTAATTCATATTCGCGTCTTATTCCGGGCTTTTGGGCACCGACTGAAGCCAGTTGGGGGGTTGAAAACCGCACTTGCGCTATTCGTGCTATTCCCGGTTCGCAAAATTCACAGCGGGTTGAGTACCGCATCGCTGCGGCTGACATTAATCCCTATGTAGCGTTATCGGCGGCCCTTGGCTCTGGGTTGTATGGCATTGAAAACAAGATTGAACCGGTTGAAGAAGTTGTTGGTTCTTCTTATGACAAGACGTTTCCAGATGAACTACAATTGCCGCGCACATTGATAGAAGCAGCCGTTGCGCTTAAGGCATCAAAAGCGGCGCGGGAAATGTTTGGTGATGAATTTGTTGAACACTATGGTGCAACGCGTGAATGGGAAGAGCGCGAGTTCCGTAAAGCCATTACCGATTGGGAATTACAACGGTATTTTGAGATTATCTAGGATCTGGATCCTGCTAATTCAGTTCGAATTTTAAAACTATTATGACAAGAAGTGGTAACAAGAAAATGGTGAAATGTGTTTCTCCGGGCGATGGAAAAGTGTTTGCAGAACGTGAAGTGGCAACGACCGAGCAAATCGAAACAGCGTTGGATAAAGCTAAAGCCGCGCAAAAGAAATGGCGTAAATTGAGCATTGCGCAGCGGGCTGAATATTGCACTTCTGTTGTTGATGCCATGGTGTCGATGAAAGATGAAATCGGTAAAGAATTAGCCATTTCCATGGGCCGTCCTATCCGTTATGGCGCGGGCGAAGTGGGTGGCTTTGAAGAACGGGCGCGCTATATGATTTCGATTGCTGAAAAAGCACTGTCGCCTGTGAACCCGGGTGACAAAGAAGGCTTTGAGCGTTCAATCGAGCGTGAACCATTGGGTGTTGTGTTTACCATTGCGCCGTGGAATTTTCCATTTATGACGGCGGTGAATTCGATCATACCTGCGTTGATGGCAGGCAATGTGTCGATCCTTAAACACTCATCGGCAACACTGATTATTGGTGAGCGGTTTGAAAAGGCTTTTGCCGCCGCTGGTGTGCCTGATGGGGTGTTTCAACATTTGATTTTGTCTCACGCCCAAACGGCTGAGGTGATCGCCAGCGGTAAAGTTGATATGGTGTGCTTTACAGGTTCTGTTCCCGCCGGCCGTCAGATTGAACAAGCAGCAGCGGAACAATTTATTCCCGTTGGTTTGGAACTGGGCGGCAAAGACCCTGCATATGTGCGCGCTGATGCTGATGTGGCGTTTGCGGTGGAGAACATTGTTGACGGGGCTTATTTTAACTC
>JALWJW010000348.1 GCA_026996935.1 Hyphomicrobiales bacterium | reverse complement strand
ACCTTTTGCCCCATGCCCGTGCAAAATGTCAAAACCTGTTTGTTTGGCAAATTCACCAACCTGACGGGCCGACATAACATCACCAAACCCAGGTAATCGGCTCATCGCAATACGTTTAATACCTAAGGAACAGTGATTTTCCAAATCGGTAAAATGCTTGTCAGCCTGTGGGCCGCCCGTATTGGCATCGCAAATAATTCCAACATCATGCCCCAATTGTGATTGAGCCTGTGCTAAATCACGAATGTGGCGAAACAATCCACCAACGGGCGCACGAAAAACATGAAGGATACGCATAAAAAACCTTTAGAACCAACGCTCGCGAACAAAAATGATATCACCTGGATAGAGCTGTGTTGTTACAGGCACTTTGACAGTTTTTGTGCCGGTTGCGTCTTTGCGGGTCAACATAACTTCTCCATGATTGGCACGGGCTGTGTAGCCACCGGCAATCGCAATGGCATTTTGAACCGTCATGCCATTTTGATAAGGGAAATTACCGGCACCATTAACTTCTCCTAAGATGAAGAAGGGACGAAGGTTTGTTGTTTGAACAGAAACAGAAGGTTTACGCAAAAAACCCTGACGCAAACGGGCTGCAATTAAACTACGTACTTGCGGGGCAGAAAGGCCGGCAACTTTAACAGAATTAATCAAAGGAAATGAAATCAGCCCAGAACCGTCTACAATATAATCACCAGTTAAGTCTGGTTGGCCGACAACGCGGATCGTAAGTCGGTCTCCCGCACCAATCAGATATCCATTGCGGTTTTCATAAGCAGCCGCAGTGCCTTGTGAACCAAAGGGTGGCAATACTTTGCCTGATCCATCATATTTGGGCAGGTTGTTAACGCTGGATGTGGCCATTGGGCCTTCAGAAAGTGAACCATCATGGTTCATTCCAACGCCACCTGGCAGAGCGGCTGGTCGAGTGGTTTCCCAGGTTTTTGTGCAACCTGAAAGAGAGATAGCAACAACACTGGCTAATAAAATACGCAAACGCACAACTCAAATCCTAACTTTTTTGCCTGATATAAAAGAGTGAAAATTCAACGTGAATTTGCACACAATTAGCGGCACAACTAACTATTGGTAAGGGATAAGATGCACCAACATGGTTAGCAGACCTTTAATAAAACGAACTATTTTGAGAAATTTATTTTTTGTAAATCGTGTTTGTTAACGGATTACTTACCATAAATAGCCCAAAGTGCATCAAAGCAGTGTCGCCAATCGGCACGTGCACATGTAAGTTTGAGCAAAGATTACTGATTATGACTGGGCAAAACCAAACACCAACGTCAAATACCGCTGGCACCATTGATATTGCAGAAGTGTTGCAAGGGATTTGGAAACGAAAGCTTTGGATCGTATTAACGACACTCATTGCCTTGGTTGGGTCTATCGTTTTCGTGATGAAAGCGACACCAATCTATCAGACAGAAGCCAAAGTATTGGTGGATAATCAGGAAACCCGTTTCACCAATCCAAATGCTCAACGCGGAATCATCACACCGGTTGATCAGCAAGAGGTTAAAAGCCAGTTAGAGGTTTTGCATTCTCGTGATTTGGCCAAGCGGGTAATTAAAGATTTAAACTTGACCTCTCTGCGTGAGTTTGATCCGCTTAAAAAGGGGATAGGGCCAGTGAGCCGGTTTTTGATTTCGGT
The DNA here is from genome assembly GCA_026996935.1 of Hyphomicrobiales bacterium. Taxonomy (GTDB): domain Bacteria; phylum Pseudomonadota; class Alphaproteobacteria; order Rhizobiales; family Aestuariivirgaceae; genus JALWJW01. The sequence goes on along the minus strand of JALWJW010000348.1, from coordinate 957 downwards.
TGGCTTTAAAACTGATCCGAGAAAACAAACACCAGAGCAACGTGCCATTAGTGTCTATTATCAAAAAATCAATGCATATCAAATTCCCGATTCTAAGGTCATTGCCATTTCGGTGAAATCTGTCAGCCCGAAAATTGCCGCGGACGTGGCAAATAAACTGGCAGAAGAGTTTGTCTCCTCAACCAGAGAGACGCAATTGAAAAGCACAGGTCGCGCACGTAATTGGTTAGCAGAGCAAATTGCTTTGCTGCGCAAAAAGGTTATTCAATCCGAAGTTGCTGTGGAAAAGTTTCGGGCCAAAGCAGGCTTGCTAAAGGGCAGGGACCAAAACAGCACTTTATCAAATCAAGAACTTTCTGAATTAAACAGTCAGATCATTTTAGCTGAAGCACAGCGGGCTCAAATTCAAGCCCGTGCAAAAGCGCTGCGTGATCAATTGGCTAAAACCGGCAACGTGGCATCTTCTTCTGAAGTGCTTAATTCGCCGCTTATTCAACGCCTGCGTGAAAGACAGATTACTTTAAAGGGACGGATTGCAGAATTATCAACCACTTATTTGCCCAATCACCCCCGCATTAAAGCGGTTTACAGAGAAATGGCTGGTCTTAATCGGCAAATTCGCTCTGAGGTGTTGAAAATTGTTTCAGGTCTTGAGCAACAGGCAAAAGTCGCAGCGACCCGTGAAGCTTCACTGCGTGCCAGCTTAAATGGTTTAAAAACCCGTGCCTCTGGTTCAAACATCGATCAGGTTAAGTTGCGCGCCTTAGAGCGGGAAGCTAAAGCCAATCGGACTTTGCTGGAAACCTTTTTGACCAAATATTCAGATGCCAGTGCCCGTGAAGAAAAAATGGCCCAACCAGGACTTGCGCGGGTTATTTCACGGGCCGATATTGCCTCAGAACCATCATTTCCAAAACCTGGTCCAACAGTTGTTTTGGCAACCATTGGCGGTTTTGT
>JALWJW010000347.1 GCA_026996935.1 Hyphomicrobiales bacterium | reverse complement strand
CCCCAAAACCGCTGAATATCGCCAAGTGACCCAAAGCCTATTCGGTCAAGTGCGCTATGGCACAACCAGTCAATCTGATCTTTATCAGATAGTTTTTTCGCGCGTAAATGTTCAGGAAAAACATTCTCGGCCAGATCATAAAACTTGTTGAAATTCTCACGATGAGATGTCGCCAGTTCTCCTGCATACCACATATAATCAAGGGCCATTTTGTGAGGCGGGCGCGACCACATTTTCTTTTTGCCGATCACCTTGGTATCAAAAGCATGTGTTGATAAAGGGCCTTCTTTGGCGATACGGGCCTTTATGTCTTCTCGCCCCTTTGGTCCTGTCATATTCTTGAAATAATTGAGACGGTCAAACTTATCTTTTATATTGGAAAACTGACGTTGCCACATGGGTAGAAACTGCATCGGAATAACCGATGCATCATGAGTGTAATGCTCAAAAACTTTGCGATCTTTCGCCAACAAATCATCAAGCATGGGTTCACGATAATTTTGGTTACGACTCCATAGTATATGATGTTGGGCACGTGTCACATTTTGAATAGTATCGAGTTGCACAAAACCTAAATCGCTAATGATTTGATAAAGATCGAGTTTACCTGTTGGACTGCTCGCCAGTTTCTGTGAATTAAGCCAGAAAGCCCGCGCGGTTCGATTGTCAATTTTCAAGACCATTTATTGGCTCTCATGATAAATTTGAATTACCACTCCAGCTTAAGGCCAATTTTTCAGATTTACAGCGAATTAATCCAACTTCAGATTGTTTCCTTCAGGTTGGTCCTGATTTCCAAACTCGATAAGCACCAATGCACGACGCCACAAAGCCGCCGCTTCAGCTTCGCCAAACTCCTCCAGCTCCTGAATTCGGAGCCTGGTTTGAACGGCTGCGTGTTCGCCAAATCGTTCGATTAAACGATCTGCGAATAATTTATCATCGGCAGAATTTTCCATCATCTGAAAACTAGACAATTAAGAACCAAAAAAATTGATTAAGGTCAACTATATTGAGGTTTCGTTTGATAATGGCATCAATTTAGCGTATTTGTTGGCCTAACTTATTGTTTTTTGGAGGCGAAATGCCCTGTTCAGTTCAAAGTGAAAGTTGTGGTGCCTGCCCCAACCGTGCCTATACAGAGTGGCGCGACCTCACTCCTGAAAATTTGGCGAAACTCGAATCAGGTATGCGTCCTAATGACTACTCGCCTGGCGAAGTTCTTTATCACCAGGGCGATGAAGTTGACGGCGTTTTTTGTATTAAAAGCGGTCTGATCGGTGAGCGGCATGTGGAAGCAGATGGCCATTCAATGCTGGTTCGCTTACATCAGCCTGGCAGTACTGTTGGCTATCAGGAATTTCTAACAAAAAGCACCTATCGCAATACGGCCGAAGTTTTACAACCCTCTCATGCTTGTTTCATTGATCGCGCAACAATTACTGAATTATTGATTCGTGACCCAAGCGTCGGCCAACGTTTTTTACAACGCAGCCTTAAAGATACTGAAGATATGGAAAAAAACTACGTATCTTCAAAAACCATGGATTTACGCCGCCGCCTTCTTCATCTTATTCTGGTGTTGTATGAACGGTTTGGCCGTGAGGAACTCGATGGTTCAGGTTTTTTAAAAGTACCAATCGCCAAAAAGGATTTGGCCGAACTTGCCGGTACCGTACCTGAAACATTATCGCGCACGATCAAAAAATTGCGCACCGAAAATCTTGTGGTTTTTTCTGGTAATGACGTGGTGATTCCTGACCTTGATGCGGTTTTAGACGAAATTTACGACTAAAACGGCATTTGGCGTTATAAGCGATGGACCAGCACATGCGTGATTGGGCGTTTTCCCCATACTTCTGCGCATGTTCGGCGCACGGCACGGCGCACGGTTTCAGCAATAACTGCATCATCACGGCGGGCTTTGTGTGGGATATTATCAATCGCATCCTCAAGATCATCAAGCACCGTATCTTCGATCAGGTAACCTTCAGCATCTTCAAGTGGTACGCCATCAAGTACAATTTGAGGTTCAGACGATAACACGCCATGTTTATCAACCGTGATTGACACCGCAACCAAACCGGCAAAAGACAATCTACGGCGAAAACGTGCCGGACTTTCTTCCTGGCCTGTGAAAATATTGCCATCAATCAAAGTCCGACCAACGGGAATATCGTCAATAATTTTCATTGGTCCGGGCAATAACTGGGTTAGTTCGCCATTGGTCACTCTTAAGGTTTTTTCTATGCCTGATTTTTTGGCAAATCGGGTGTGGAAATCCAAGTGGCGCATTTCACCGTGCATAGGAATCAGCGCTGCAGGTTTTAGCCATGAGTAATATTCCTGCAATTCTTCCTGACGCGGGTGACCAGATGTGTGGATCATTGCATCATCATTAGTCACAATCTCAACCCCCTGCTCAGCCAGGTCATTAAAGACTGCGGCGACCGACTTCTCATTGCCGGGAATGGTTTTTGAGGAGAAAATAGCCATGTCACCTTTATCAAACTTAATTTGCGGGTGACGGCCAGAGGCAATGCGGGCCATGGCCGCGCGGGCTTCACCTTGTGAGCCGGTACAAACCAACAGGCATTTATTGCGCGGCAAATCATCATAAGCATCCTGA
>JALWJW010000346.1 GCA_026996935.1 Hyphomicrobiales bacterium | reverse complement strand
ACTTACATCGGTACCGTTTATTTGAGCGATCACCCGTTCCATTGGGCCACCTGGCGCAAACTGGATAATAACAAAGGCAACAAGCATAATCCCTAACAAGGTGGGGATCATGAGTAGAATTCGCTTGAGAATATAGGCGCCCATATAAAATTGATTCGCTTTTAGTTAAGTTGGTTGATTTGTAGCATTTAGATTAAATGTCACACAAGAGTCACTTATGTGACGATGATATGATTGAGGGGGGTTAAGGACCAACCTTTAAAGCCTTGGCTTTATCCGCGTCAATCCACCATGTATCAAATACGCCGCGATCAAATTTTGGCTTTATGATCGGGCGGCCAAATTTATTCCAATGCGCAATATTGTGAGATGCTTTATACCAGTGTGGCACCCAAATATATTCTGCTCTTAAAACCCGGTCTAAGGCGCGTGCGGCAATATTTAATTCTTCGCGCGTTTTGCTTTGGGTGATGCTGCTGATCAATGCATCAACAGCAGGGCTTTTTAGGCCGGAAAGATTGTATGTGCCACGTGCATCGGCCGATTTGGATCCAAAAAACCCACGTAGTTCAACCCCGGGTGTTTGGCTCATGGTGTAGCGTTGCGATACAATATCAAAATCAAAGTCTTTCAGGCGTTGCTGGTATTGAGCCGCTTCCACATAGCGAATTTTAGCATCCACACCCAGCAGTTTAAGATTGCGCACAAACGGGGCAATGATACGTTCAAAACTGGGCGAATAAATCAAAAATTCAGCAGTTAACGGTTGGTCTTTTTCAGTAACCCGCTTGCCGTTTTTTAATATCCACCCGGCTTGAGTAAGAAGCTGGGAAGCAAGGCGTAAGTTTTTACGATCTTGCCCGGAACCATCACTGACAGGGGGTAACACGGCATCACCAAATACTTCAGGACGTACTTTATCAGCTATTTTTTTGAGCAGTTCGCGCTCTTTTGGTGGCATCTTTTTCAACGCCTTCATATCTGAATTTTCAAAGAAAGATTGGGTACGTTTATATTGGTTATAGAATAGGTTTTTATTGGTCCATTCAAAATCAAACGCCAATCCAAAGGCCCTGCGTGTGCGAATGTCCTGATAAATTTTGCGCCGCATATTAAGAAAAAACCCTTGTGCTCCAGAGGCATTTTCATCAGGCAGAACCAGTTTTATCAGTCTGCCGTCTTTAACGGCTGTTAAATTGTCATATTCTGTAGCCCATGACTTTGAGGTAAATTCTTCTCGCAGATCAAGAATACCGGCTTTAAGGGCCTCTAATTCGGCCGTGCGGTCGCGAAAATACAAAAGCTTGATAATAGAAAAATTATGTCGGCCGATATTTACCGGCAGACCTTTGGCCCAATAATCAGCCCGCAATTCATAACTAATGTGTTGCCCCTGTTTAACATCGACAATTTTATACGGGCCAGAGCCTAATGGTGGTTTCAGGCTGGTTTTGCTGAAATCATTCTTGGTATAATAGGCTTTGGAAAAGATAGGAAGCGAGCCAATAATCATCGGCAGGTCGCGAACATTTTTCCCCTTAAAGCGATACTGTACAGTTAACGGATCAAGCGCTTTGGCCGAGACAACATCACGAATGCTGATTTTTATCCGCTCATGGCCTTTGTCCTTTAATAACCGAAAAGTACCAACAACATCAGCCGCCGTTAAGGGAGTACCATCAGCAAATTTGGCCTGTGAGCGCAGCTTGAACGTTACGCTCATTTTATCATCAGCAACATCGGCAGTTTCTGCTACCAACCCATACATTGCATCTGGCTCATCAAAAGCGCGAACCATTAAACTGTCAAATATAAGATCAAGCTTCTGGGCTGGTTGTCCTTTAAGAATATAGCCATTAAGGCTATCAAATGTGATGCGTCCTTCAGTGCCAACCGTGGTTAGGGTACCCCCCTTTGGCGCATTGGGGTTTACATAATCAAAATGATCAAAACCTTTTTTATATTTCAGTTCACCAAATGCAGATAAGCCGTGACGTGGTTGTGCATAAAGGCTGCCTGTAAACATTATACAGCCTGCCAGGGCACCTATTGCGCTTTTGATTGTCCGGTTCATTTTGCCGCCTCGGTTTGAGCTGCCTTTTCTTCATCCCACCACCATATTTTAGGGAAACCATTTGAGTAATCAGGAAGCTTTTCCGGCTTGCCAAACCGGTTCCAGCGGATTGTGCGGTCATAAGGAATATGCCACATGGGAACGACATAATGATGGGCGAGTAAAACCCGATCCAGCGCCCTGCTTGCAGTAATCAGGTCCTTGCGGTTTTTTGAAAAAATCAAGCGCTCAACCAGGCTGTCGATGGCTTTGTTTTTGATGCCGATAAAATTGCGACTACCATTTTTATCAGCCGCTTTACTGCCCCAAAAATTGCGCTGCTCATTGCCAGGTGACAGGCTTTGGCGAAATGATCCGACAATGCAGTCAAAATCAAATTGCTCAACGCTACGGGTATATTGTGAGGTATCAACCGTGCGAACACGCACTTTTACACCCAGTTTTCTTAATTGTTTGACATAAGGTAGAACGATGCGTTCGAAAGCAGGTTGCACCAGCAAAATTTCAAATTCCATTCTCATCCCGTCTTTTTCCAATATGCGATCTTTACCAGAT
>JALWJW010000345.1 GCA_026996935.1 Hyphomicrobiales bacterium | reverse complement strand
TTTGTTCGGTGATGGGGCCTATGAAGTGGTGCCGGTCCTTGACGGTGTCATGGTGGATGTTGAGCCGTTTCTGGTGCGGCTTGAAAATTCGCTCGGGGAATTACAGATTGATTGGCCGTGCAGCAGGAAAGAGTATCTGGCGATGCATCGTGAGCTGATTGCGCGTAATAATTTAACAGAAGGCATTATTTATTCGCAAGTCACGCGCGGTGTGGCCGAACGCGATTTTGGCTTTCCTGAAGATACCCCAACCACTTTAATGGCCTTCACGCAAGAAAAACCTTTATTGACCAACCCTGCGATTGAAACAGGAATTAAAGTGGCCAGTGTACCTGATATCAGGTGGAAACGGCGTGATATTAAATCGATTGCTTTATTGGCCCAATGTTTGGCCAAGCAGCAAGCCAATGAAAAAGGTGGTTATGAAGGCTGGATGATTGAAGACGGTTTTGTTACTGAAGGGACATCATCAAGTGCTTATATTGTTAAGGATGGGGTGTTGATTACCCGGCCTTTAAGCAATTGGATTTTAGCTGGTATTCGCCGCAAAATTTTGTTGAAGTTGGCTCGCGAACATCAAATTCGGGTTGAGGAGCGCCCTTTTACCATTGATGAAGCTTATGAAGCTGATGAGGCGATTATGTCGGCTGCAACATCGGTTTTAGCGGTAACAGAAATTGATGGCCAAAAAATCGGGGATGGAAAACCTGGGCAGGTGTTTAAACAATTGCGTGCGCTTTACTTGGAAAACGCACGCGAAAATGCTGTCATTCAGGTTGCTGGCCAATGATTAAGCATCATAACGTCTTGCTCTAAGTTTGCTGGCGATCATCAGCAAGGATTTTTAGTGCCAGTCTAAAGGATTTGCGATGTTCCTTTGGGATGAGGCTGGATAGTTTGCGGTCAACACTGCTTAAACTTGGTTCAGCATCTTCCAGTGCCCTTTTTCCTGCGGCACTAAGCTTTAAGACATTGCGCCGTGCATCGTTTTTATCACGTTTGCGACGTAAATATCCCTGGGCGATCAAACGTCCAACAAGATCGGCCAGGGTGGACCTGTCAATACTGGTGAGTTCAACCAGTTGAGTTTGGCTTATGCCAATATTTTCATTTACGGCGATAAGCACAGCGAATTGACGCTGTGTAATGCCGTTTTTTCCAACTTTTTCAACATACAGGTTGGCAGCATTTTGGGCTGCTTTTTTTAATAAGTGAAAAGTTGATCGCTCCAGTTGTTTTACATTTGATGTTTGTGACATTTTTTACACTCACTTGCCCACGACAAAAAGGGGCGCAAAAACAAATATTAAATGATTTTGCCCGAGTAACTGATAAGCTCAGTGGAACCTCTACCCCAGATTCAATGACTACCGTAAAGGTTGTATCGATAAGTTCAACTTAATTATTGTTTGTTTGAGAAAATGTGATCACTTTTAACTAAAAGCGACGCTTTATGTGAAAAAAACTCAACATAGACCCTATTTGGTTTCAGTATTTTTATCTTCAATCATGTGTTTTTGCATGATTGGAATTTGGGTCATCATAAATGCAAAGGTGATTGGCAGGATTCCAAAGGTTTTATAAGTGACCCAGGTGTCGGTTGAAAAATGACGCCAGATAATTTCATTGGCAATGGCCACAGCAAGAAAGAAAATACCCCAATTTCGGCTCATTAGCATCCATCCTGTGAAGTCAAGGTTCATTGCTTCGCCAAAAACATATTTAAGCAATGGCTTTTTTAGCATCCAGCCGCCAAGCAGCATGACTGCGAATATAACATTGATGATGGTGACTTTAATTTTGATGAATGATTCGTCTTTCAGATAAAGCGTCAAGCCACCAAATACTGCGATAATGACCAAGGTTACAATGGGCATGATGGAGATTTTTCGCGTGATAAACCAGGTCACTATTAGCGCGATGGTTGTGGTCACCATAATAATAATGGTGGCATTAAAAATATCGCTGTATTTATAGGTCACAAAAAAGGCAATGAGAGGTCCAAACTCTAACAAAAACTTGAGCGGCCCGGTGATTATGCGGTCTTTTTGATTTGTATCTTGATCTTGATTGGTCATTCGGTGTCCTCTAGGCCTGCGATGGCGCGGGCAAATGCATCTGCGTCAAAGGGTTGAAAGTCTTCAATTTGTTCTCCAACCCCAATGGCATGAATTGGAAGTTTAAATTTTTCGGCGATAGCGACCAGAATGCCACCGCGTGCGGTGCCATCAAGTTTGGTCATAATGATGCCGGTTACGCCAGCGACTTTGGTAAATATTTCTGTTTGTGATACGGCGTTTTGGCCGGTGGTGGCATCAAGAACAAGCAAAACGGCGTGGGGTGCAGCATCATTTTGTTTCTTCAAAACGCGAACGATTTTTTCAAGTTCAGCCATGAGGTCAGATTTGTTTTGCAATCGCCCTGCGGTATCGATGATGAGAATATCGCTGTTTTCATCAACTGCTTGCTTGTAGGCATCAAAGGCAAGGCCTGCGGCATCTGCTCCTGTTGGCCGCGACACGACATTTGCGCCAATGCGTTCACCCCAAACTTTAAGTTGCTCAATGGCGGCAGCGCGAAATGTATCGCACGCGGCAATGGTAAGGCAATGGCCTTCATCTTTTGCAATAGCGCCAAGTTTGCCGATGGTGGTGGTTTTACCCGCACCATTTACACCAACAACCAAAATGACAAATGGTTTTTGGCTGTCATCAAAGGTGAAGGGTACTTCAACTGGTTTTAAAACGGCGCTGACCTCATCGGCTAATATCTGTTTAACTTCTTGTGGATCGATTTGTTTGTCAAAGCGACCTTTTGAAACCTTGTCGGTGATACGCATGGCCATGTCGATGCCAAGGTCTGCCTGGATGAGAATGTCCTCTAAGTCCTGAACCGTGTCGGCATCAAGTTTGGATTTAGTGAAAATCCCGGTAATGCCGCTAGTGAGTGCATTTGAAGATTTTGACAGGCCGGACTTGAGGCGACCAAACCATGATTTTTTTCCAGACTTTTGAGGTTCTGGTTGTTCGGCTGGCTTTTTTGCTGGCGGTGTTGCTGATGGTGTTGATGGCTCAACCTTGGGTTTTGATTCTGGCTGGACTTGGGGTTCTGGTGTCGGGGTTTCAGCAACGGATTTAGCTTCAGGTACCTCTTTAGGTTCAGCCGCGGGCTTTTGCTTAGCCGCAGGTTTTTGTACTGGCGTTTTCTTTGTCTGTGGTTTTTTTACAGGCTCAGGCTCAGGCTCAGGCTCAGGCTCAGGCTCAGGCTCAGGCTCAGGTGTTGGCTTGGCTTCCGGCTGTGCTATTTTTTGTTCTATGGGGTGGTCAATTGGTGCTTCAGGTTCAGTTTGAGAAACGATTTCTTGTGGTTCTTCAAGCGTGACAGCTTCTTCAACAGTGCTTTGTTGTGGCGCTGTATCGGTTACTTTGACATCGCTGGATTTTTCACTACCAGAAATTTTGTTGAACAGGCGTTTAAAAAAGCCGCCTTTTTTTTTCTCGCTCATTTCATCTCACTTTGCCTGGCTCGTCTGTGTATGGCTCGTCTGTGTATGGTTGGATCTATCAACATAGATCACCTTGCAGCAATTGGTCTTGAATACCTGTAATCTTTATATCAGCAATAGTTCCTGGAACAATAGTGTGCGGTGTTTGATTAAGTTTTATGGGGGCAAATTGTTGGCTGCGGGCTGTTTGTGAGGTTTCAATTAAGGCTGAACAGGTTTTGCCGATTTGCGAATTTAAAAAGGCAGATAATTTCTGCTCACCTGCCTGGCGCAAGATTTTTGCCCGTTCCTTAATAGTTGAACCATCAACCTGCGGCATGCGCGCGGCAGGGGTGCCGGGGCGCACGGAGTAAGGGAAAATATGCAGGTAAGTCAGGTCGCACTCATCGATTAAAGCCAAGGTGTTGGCAAACATCGCATCGGTTTCAGTGGGAAAACCTGCGATCAGGTCTGCGCCAAAAATAATATCGGGGCGCGTTGCTTTCATATCGTTGCAGAATTTGATTGAGTGTTCACGCAGATGGCGGCGTTTCATGCGTTTTAAAATCATGTTATCGCCAGCCTGCAATGATAGATGCAAATGCGGCATGAGGCGGGTTTCAGATGTTATCGCTTCAAGCAAGGGGTCATCGACTTCAACTGAATCAATGGATGAAATACGCAGACGTTTTAAATTGGGAACTTGCGTTAAAATCTTTTGAACCAAAATGCCAAAGGTTAGATTGCCCGGTAAATCTGGCCCGTAAGAGGTGATGTCAACACCGGTTAAAACCACTTCTTTATAACCATTTTCAACAAGGCGCGAGATTTGGGCAATGACTTCACCGGCTGGCACCGAGCGTGAATTGCCACGGCCAAAAGGGATAATGCAAAAAGTGCAGCGATGGTCACAGCCTGTTTGGATTTGCACAAAGGCCCGCGAGCGTTCGCCAAAACCATCGATGAGTTGGGGGGCGGTTTGCGTGACCGACATAATATCGTTGACTAAAACTTTTTGGCTTTCATTGAGACCGAAGGGGGCGGGATCGTAAGCTTTGGCCTGAAGTTTTTCTTCATTGCCTAAAACCAGATCAACCTCTTCCATATTGCCAAAGCTATCGGCATCTACTTGTGCGGCACATCCTGTAACAATGATGCGGGCATTAGGGTTTTCGCGGCGGGCGCGTCTGATGGATTGGCGGGCTTGGCGTTGGGCTTCAGCGGTGACAGCGCAGGTGTTAAAGATGATGGTTTCATCGTCTTTGTTGTTTTGCGTTGCCTTTTGCGCGTGTTCTTTGATGATCTCAGATTCAAATGAATTGAGACGGCAACCAAAGGTGATAACTTGAGGATCGCTCATAGCTTAATCCACAAATGAAGCAAATTGTTCGGGCAGCATGCCTTCAAATTCATAGGCAACAGGGCCACTCATCATAATGTGGTCATCGTGCTCGCGCCATTCAATGAACAGGTCTCCGCCCGGTAAGGTGACGGTGACTTTGCGGCCCGTTAGTTCTTTGCGCGCTGCAGCAACGGCTGCGGCACAGGCACCTGTTCCGCAAGCGCGTGTGAGGCCAGCACCGCGCTCCCATACTTTCAGGTCAATATGGTCGCCATCATCGCCGCGAGTAACTTTTGCCAAAGAGATATTTGCTCCCTGTGGTAAAATTGGATGATGTTCAAGCAATGGCCCTGTGCGTGAAAGATCGGTGACTTCCAGATCATCAACCCAGAAAATAATATGAGGGTTGCCGACATTAACTGCTGAAGGAGTATGAATGATCGGGTCATCTATAGGGCCGATTTGAAGTTCGATACCTGTCGTATCATAAAACTCTTCGGCTAATGGTATATCTTCCCAACCAAATTTTGGCGTGCCCATGTCAACGGTTACGGTGCCATCGTCGTTGGAGGTGGCAATGAGCAACCCGCCTTTTGTATCGATTAAGACAGTGTCTTTGCCCGTTTCTTTAAACAGGATGTCGGCGATGCAGCGAGTGGCATTGCCACAGCTTTCCACTTCACCGCCCTGATTGTTGTAAATACGCATTTGCGTATCAGCGATTTGGGATTTGCGCATGACGATGAGTTGATCGCAGCCGATGCCCGTTTCGCGATTGGCAATAGCGCGGGTTAACTCGTTGGTCATTTTAAAACCGTTGGTGCGATGATCAAGGACGACAAAATCATTGCCGAGGCCGTTCATCTTGCGAAAATGTAAAGGCGAATGTGTCATTGGGTTTATATAAGGCTTTCGGCCTTAAATTAAAAGCCGTTAACGCTAAACTCAAGTGCGGCAAGTTTTGACTCAACTTTAAGGGCTGTTTTGGTCTATTATGAGGATGGATGCGGATCCGTATGGAATTTTTGAATTAAAGTTGGGGGACATTTGTATGTCACAACACCGGGACGCAGACGAATATACCAATAATGATCGCGATATTGTACGCCAAGGCCGTGGGTTTGGTGGTGATTGGCTTGATATCTTTTTGATGTTGGCGGTTTTTACAGCAGCAATTATCGGCATATATTCTTTTGTTCAGCAAATGCCTAAGGATTTACAACCGCTTTTGATGGTGGCAGGAACCGCTGCCGGGGTTATTGGCTGGGGTGCAGGCATTATGTTCTCACCTTATGGTGGACGTGATCAGCTTTCATCGCGTGGTACCGGCCGATTGTTAACCGGGCTTATTGTTGGGTTTCTGGTGGCCTGGTTTTGGAAACCTATTATGGCGTTTTTCCAAAGTTGTGGGCCTAATGCGGTTGGGTTCTTTTCATCGGGTTTGTTCCCCGTGGCCGCGATTTGCACTATCATCTTTTTACTGATGATGATTTCAACGTATGTGCTGCGTACGATCAACCAATCTGGAAGCTGAACGCTTTACTGCTTAATGTCAGGGCATAAAAAACACCCACGAGAAGCTCCCGTGGGTGTAGATCGTATAGTCACTTAAGACCGAGCAAATATTTCTGGCTGGTTTAAAGCCGAAGAAATATTAGTCAACCAATTCAAGCGCACCAGCAGCTGAGCGACCATCGCGGCCTTGCTCTAGCTCGTAGTTTACTTTTTGGTTGTCCTTCAGGTCCGACAAACCGGCACGTTCTACTGCTGAGATATGTACAAACACATCATCTCCACCTTCGTCAGGTGCAATAAATCCAAAACCTTTTGTTGCGTTAAACCATTTTACGGTACCGGTAGCCATTCTTCTTAGTCCTTGTAGTATGCTTGAGATTTCTCAAGCCGTTCATCAGCTAAATTTGGCCATCCACATCGTGTGGGGTGCTCATGTGATATCACTGCCGACGAAAGTATTATGTGCTCACGGGGCATTCTTTGCTCTAAAAATATAAAAAAAGCAAGGAAAACTTGCGGAAAAAGCAGTTTATTTCATTGTGGCAGGGGTAATAGCGCTGAAAACATTGACACTGAGCCAGTTTAGCGTTAGACAGCCCTCGATTTCCAAAAGACTCTTATTTGTCTTTGGGCTGTCTTACACATGGTTTTAAGCGAAAAAGCTTAAATGCCGGGAGGTAAGAAGGTCTCCACCCGCCAGCGAGTTTCGCCCACGGGTGTCATTTTTGCGTGGGGTAACGCATTAAGGATCATGGCTTGAAGATATTGAGGGTTTTGGAAATTATCTTGTTTGCTCTTATATTATATAAAGAGTTTGGCAAGTTGAACAATGAACGGAATTTTTGATGTTTGAGACCTTACAAGACCGACTATCGGGTATTTTCGATAATCTTACAGGGCGCGGGGCGCTTTCTGAAAGTGATATTGATACCGCGATGCGTGAAGTGCGACGGGCTTTGATTGAAGCTGATGTTGCTCTTGAAGTGGTGCGCGGATTTATTGAAAAGGTAAAAGCAGAAGCGGTTGGCCGTAAAGTTGTTAAGTCAATATCACCTGGTCAAATGGTCATTAAAATTGTTAATGATGTTTTGGTCGATGTGCTTGGTGGTGATGGTGAATCGTTAAACCTTAAAGCAGAACCTCCTGTCGGTATTTTAATGGTTGGTTTGCAAGGTTCGGGTAAAACCACGACAACAGCAAAAATTGCCAAGCGTCTTTCAGAGCGCGAAAAGAAAAAAGTTTTGATGGTGTCGCTTGATACCTATCGCCCTGCAGCCCAAGAGCAATTGGCTATTTTAGGTGATCAGATTGGCGTTGATACGGTTGAAATTATTGCCGATCAAAAACCGTTAGAGATTACCAGGCGTGCGGTTAAACTTGCCAAAACCGGCGGCTATGATGTTTTGATGCTTGATACGGCGGGCCGTCTTCATATTGATGAAGAATTGATGGCTGAAGTTGAAGGCATTCGCGATATTGCCAAGCCGCATGAAACTTTGCTGGTGGCAGATGCGTTGACTGGGCAAGATGCGGTTAATCTGGCTAAAAGCTTTAATGAGCAAGTGGGTGTTAGCGGCATTGTTCTTACCCGTATTGATGGTGACGGGCGTGGTGGTGCCGCGCTTTCTATGCGTGCCGTAACAGGTCGTCCGATCAAATTGATGGGCACGGGCGAAAAGCTTGATGGTTTAGAAGACTTCCACCCAGAGCGGATTGCCAACCGTATTTTGGGCATGGGCGATGTGGTGTCGCTGGTTGAAAAAGCAGCGCAATCAATTGATGCTGATAAAGCCAACAAAATTGCAGCACGGATGAAGAAAGGCACATTTGGCCTTGATGATCTGGCTGAACAGCTTAAACAAATGGAAAAACTTGGCGGAATGTCAGGGGTTATGGGCATGTTGCCGGGCATGGGTAAAATGAAAAAGCAAATTGCCAATGCCAATATTGATGACTCGGTGATTAAACACCAATTGGCGATTATTTCGTCGATGACCAAGAAAGAACGCAAGTTTCCCAAAATTCTTAATGCCTCACGCAAGAAACGTGTAGCGGCTGGTTCTGGCACCAAGGTTCAAGAGATCAATCAGTTGGTCAAAATGCACAAGCAAATGGCTGGCATGATGAAAAAGCTGGGCAATGACAAAGGCATGATGTCCAAAATGATGGGCGGCTTGGGTATGGGCGGCGGTATGCCCGGTATGGGCGGTGGCGCTATGCCAGGTCCCAAGGAGCTTGAAAAAATGCAGGCTGAACTTGCGGGCATGGATCCTGCAAGTCTGCCGCCGGAATTGCGTGAAATTGCGGCTGGTGTGGCGCCAGATGCGTCAATAAAAGCTCCTTCGGCGCAATCTGGCGTTCAACAAGGTGGTTTGCCGGGCTTGGGCAGTGGTTTTAAAGGTATCAGCGGGTTGCCAGGACTGGGTGGTGGTGCGCCTAAAGGTCTTCCGGGGCTGGGTGGTAAAAAGAAATGATTAGCGAGCTGGAAACAGAGCGCTTGCGTTTGCGCCAATTTTGTCCTGATGACTTTGATGAGTTTGCGGCGTTTCATAAAACGGAAGACAAGAATACAAGTGTTATTTCTGGCGGAGAAGCGTGGGACCGTCTGGCGATTTATATCGGGCATTGGCAATTGCGCGGGTTCGGGCTTTTTGCTTTGGAAGAAAAACTGTCACACGCGTTTATTGGTTGGTGTGGGCCGTGGTACCCGCAATATTATGAAATGCCTGAAATTGCCTGGACGTTATTTCCGCAGGCACGTGGCAAAGGTTATGCAACAGAAGCAGCCATTGAAGTGCGTAAGCATATCTATAGCGACCTTGGCTGGGATAATGTGGTCAGCTTTATTGCTGATGATAATGTTGCCTCAAAAAAGGTTGCACAACGCTTAGAGGCTAAATGGTTTATGGATTTTCACATGCTTGGGAAACAATGGGGGGTTTATCGGCACCCCAGTGCGGCTCAAGTGTTGAACTAAATATGATGACTAATTTTAAAAATTAAATTTAAACTGGAGACTAATAAAATGGCACTAAAAATCAGACTGGCCCGTGGTGGTTCAAAAAAACGTCCTTATTATCGTATTGTTGTGGCAGAAGCCACTTCACCACGTGATGGTCGATATGTTGAAAAAGTGGGTACATATAACCCAATGCTTCAAAAAGATGATGAAAATCGTGTTCGTTTGGTCGAGGATCGTATCAAACATTGGCTTAGTGTTGGTGCTCGTCCAACTGACCGTGTGGCTCGTTTTCTGGATGCTGCCGGCTTGATGAAGCGGGAAGCTAAAAATAATCCAAACAAAGGCAAACCTGGCCAAAAACGCCTTGAGCGTGAAGCTGCTGCTGCTGAAGCGAAAAAAGCTGCTGAAGAAGCTGCTGCTGCTGAAGCTGCCGCTGCGGCTGAAGCGCCTGCCGAAGAAGCCCCAGCAGAAGAAGCTGCATCTTAAGGCTTTTGAGCGATGTCTGATCACGTGAGCAACGATAAATTCCTTGAGCATAATACCAACAAAAACGAACGTATTGTGCTTGGGCGTATTAGCGGGGTTCATGGGATTAAAGGCGTTGTGGTTTTGCGCAGTTTCACACAAGACCCGTTGGCAATTGGCGAATATGGCCCATTGTATGTTGGTGATAGTGATGCCTTGCTGGAAATTGAACATATGTCGCCTCATAAGGGGGACTTTCTTGTTCGGTTTTTTGGCGTTGAAGGGCGTGATGCTGCTGAAAAGCTAAAAGGTGTGGAGCTGAGCGTTGATAAAAGCGTTTTGCCGCAAAATGATGATGAAGATAGTTTTTATTTTGCCGATTTGATTGGCCTGACGGTTAAGCAAGATGGTAAAACAGTCGGTAAAGTTGTCGATGTCGTTAATTTTGGTGCAGGAGATTTGATTGATATTGAGTTTGTGGGCGCTAAAAAAAGTGAATTTTTAGCATTCAATAAAGCAAGCGTTCCTGTAGTTGATATTGCGGGCGGGTTTATTGAGGTTTGTCCACCGGACTGGATGTTTGAAACAAAGGATGCTGATAAGGCATCATCGAAAGACAAGGCAAAAAGAAAATGAGCTTTGCGGCTGATATTCTAACGCTTTATCCGCAAATGTTTCCTGCATCTTTAGGGATGTCAATTGCCGGGCGCGCGCTTGAGCGTGGTGACTGGTCACTTGCAACCCATCATATCCGTGATTTTGCTATTGATAAGCATAAAACGGTTGATGACAGTCCTGCTGGTGGTGGTCCGGGCATGGTGTTAAAACCGGATGTTTTAGGCCGTGCGATTGATAGCCTGGCTGTTGATGGTGTTGTTGATGATCGGCCACGATTGTTGATGTCACCACGCGGTAAACCGCTCAATCAGGCCATGGTGCGTGAATTTGCGGCCGGGTCTGGTGTGGTGATTGTGTGTGGACGCTTTGAGGGGGTTGATGAACGTGTTATAACAGCGCGCAACCTGCAAGAAGTCAGCATTGGGGATTATGTTCTTTCAGGTGGTGAACCTGCAGCGATCATTTTACTTGATGCGATTGTGAGGCTTTTGCCTGGTGTGATGGGGTCTGATTTATCAGAGCTTGATGAGAGTTTTGAGAACGGACTCTTAGAGCACCCGCAATACACTAAACCGCGTGTTTGGGAAGGTTTGGAAATTCCACCTGTTTTGCTTTCCGGCAATCATGGTGCTGTTGAGAAATGGCGACACGAACAGGCGAAAAAAGTGACAAAAACCAAGAGACCGGACCTTTTTGAGAAATATGAGAGCTAATCCATTTACTGTGTGACAATTTTTTAGGCGGTAGATGGGCTGAAATGAAAGACAATAGTTGCATTTTTTGCCAGATCAGGTAAAAGACGCGCAAAG
>JALWJW010000344.1 GCA_026996935.1 Hyphomicrobiales bacterium | reverse complement strand
GATAAAACCCGTTAATCACATTGAGCATCGAGGTTTTGCCAGCGCCATTAGGACCGATAATAGCCCGCACTTCACCTTTAATTATATCAAAGCCAACATTTTTAATTGCCTTAACCCCACCAAAAGACAGCGAAACATCTTCCAGCTTTAACAACACCTCACCCGGCTTCACACTTTGAACACTCATTGGCCAGCCTCCGAAACAGATCCACGAGGGGCATGTAATTTCATATCACGAATTTCCACATCACCTTCAACAACACCTTTTCGGCCATCTTCAAAAGTCATTTCAGTTTTAATATGTTGAATTTTGACATCAGGATTATAAAGCGCATCAATCAGCACCCCATAACGCTCATCAATGGTAGAGCGACGCACTTTTGCAGTGCGGGTAATTTCGCCATCATCAGGGTCCAGTTCCTTATGCAAAATCAGGAACCGTTTGATTTGTGCCCCGGCAACCAGTTCTTCTCCGGCAAGTTCGCGGTTCACTTCATCAACATTTTCTTCAATCATTTTATAAACTTCAGGATGAGACGCCAATTCCTGATATGATGCATATGAAATATTATTGCGTTCAGCCCACGACCCAACAGCAACCAGGTCAATATTGATAAAGCACGCCACATAATCACGCCCATTCCCAAAGGCCACCGCCTCTTTAATATTAGGGAAAAACTTCAATTTGTTTTCAATATATTTCGGCGGGAACATCGTACCATCAGCCGTTTTGCCAACATCTTTAGCCCGATCAATAATCTTCAAATGCCCACGCTCATCAAACAAGCCGGCATCACCAGAATGAACCCAGCCATCTTTGGTTTTGGTATCTTTAGTGGCCTTGGGGTTTTTATAATATTCTTTAAACACACCGGGCGAACGGAACATCACTTCACCGCTCTCGGCAATTTTCACCTCAATACCATCAAGTGGCTTACCCACCGTATCGGCATAAATTTCAGCATCTGGCTGGTTGGTAATATAAACCCCAGCCTCGGTCTGCCCATAAAGCTGTTTGAGGTTGATCCCAAGCGAACGATAAAACTTAAATATCTCCGGCCCGATCGCCTCACCCGCCGTATAACCAACGCGCACCTTTGACAAACCATAGCGATTTTTAAGCGGCCCATACACCATCAACTCGCCAAGGCCATAGAGTAGGCGATCTTTTAATCCAACCTTCTCACCATCAAGTAATTTTTCACCCGTACCTTTGGCAACCTCAAGAAAATAATGAAACATCTTCTTTTTAAGTTTGCTGGCATCTTCCATCGACACCATGGTTCGCGTAATAATATTCTCATAAATTCTAGGCGGGGCAAAAGCATAAGTCGTACCAATTTCGCGGCGATCAGCATCTACAGTTTCAGGGCTTTCAGGGCAGCAGACGCAATAGCCCGCCATATATGACTGTCCATAAGAAAACACGTGATCGCCCACCCAGGCCATTGGCAGATACGCAATAACAGTTTCGTTTTCATCCAGATTGTCAAATTTATTTGCAGCCGCCGCGACCCAAATCATGCTGGCCATCGTCATGACGACACCTTTTGGCTTGCCAGTCGTACCAGATGTGTAAAGGATGATCGCCGTATCATCACCTGACTTAGCCTGTACACCTTCAAGCCACTTGGCTTCGGCATCCCCGCTTTTCATGGCTTCATTACCAATGTCCTGAACCTGAACAAAAGAACGCAAACCATCGATCTTATATTTGGCTAACCCGCGATCATTATCATAAACAATATTCTTGATGCCTTTATAGGTTTCCCCAATATCGAGCATTTTATCAACTTGTTCCTGATCTTCAACAATCGCAGCAACAACGCCTGCATGTTCAAGCACAAAGCCCATTTCTTCGGCCACTGAGTCTTGATACACAGGCAGCGGAATCCCCCCCAGCGCCTGAATCGCACACATGGCCCAATAAAGCCGCGGCCGATTATCACCAACAATGGCAACCTTATCACCCGCTTTAATACCAAGTTTTGAAAGACCAATAGAAAACGAGCGGACTTCTTCAAGCACTTGCGCCCAGGTCCAGCTCTGCCAAATACCAAAATCCTTTTCACGCATCGCCGGGCGATCAGCAAAAATCTTAGCATTCCGCAACAATAGTTTTGGAAATGTATCCTCTAAATTAGCGCCAGTTTCAGCAACCAATAAAGCACCCTCCCTAAAAGGCCCCTGCTTTGCATAACTCAAATACACAGCAGAATTTAAAGTTTACTACGGTTCATTTCTTGATTGAATAAATCCGTAAAAGTGAGCCTTGCAATCTTGAGAAAAAAAATCAAGCTTCAATGTTACAAAATTTAGTGCCGATGTTATTTTTTTGTGTCACTTTAGTCTAATGAGCGTTATATTTCCCTTCGAATTTTGCATAATTCTTCAGGCCAGAACCACCCCGTGTGATCAAAAGCAAATCCTTGCTGAGATGGATATAAATTAATATCGAAATCATTCGCCAACTCCATCAACCGCCCTGCCCCCATATAACTACACAGCGAATTTATGCTGAGATTAAAGTCGATCACCTTGTCAGACTTGGATTTTTTCCGTCAAATAAGCAGCCCTATAAATTACCGATTGATAATGAATACTTAGCTCAAATAACCTTGCAACAAGTCGTTTCTGACATATAATTTACCAA
>JALWJW010000343.1 GCA_026996935.1 Hyphomicrobiales bacterium | reverse complement strand
CTATTGGACCATGATCGGCATCTGGTCCATTTACCCGCTGGTCATGCTGATGAATGTTTTTACTCAGTATTAAAGGGCCAATTGCTGCTGTCTGGGCCACCCGGGATAATCAACTCGCCATCGTCTCACTAATCTCAATACCAAACCCAGACAGGCCGACATAATGGCGGGAGCTGGAGCTTAGGAGTTTGATGGAGTGAACGCCAAGGTCGCGTAGGATTTGAGCACCTAAGCCCACTTCGCGCCATTCTTCTTGGCGGTTGGCGGCGGACTGGGTGTCTTCTCCTGCCCCTGAAGCAGACGGCATTTCACCGATGTTGGCCGCAGGAACACCCGCTGTGCCTTCGCGCAAATAAACCAGAATGCCACGGCCTTCTTTTTTGAACACTTCATAAGCGTTTGATAATTCGCTGCGGTCACCAAAAACATCGCTGACGAGGCTTTCGCGGTGCAGGCGTACAGGTACATTTTTGCCATCGCCAATTTCACCGAACACCAAAGCCATATGCTGAACCGGGTCAAAAGGGGTGGTGTAAGTATGGCTGACAGCAATGCCGGCGGCAGTTGGAACTTCAAATGTATTTTGACGTTCAACCAGCCTCTCGCGTTGCTGGCGATAGGCAATAATGTCGGCAACAGAGATAATTACCAAACCATGCTCTCGGGCAAAATCCATCACCTGTTTGCCCCGCTTAACCGTGCCATCGTCATTAACCAATTCAGAAATCACCCCGACCGGCGGTTCACCGGCAAGACGGGTAATATCAACGGCTGCCTCTGTGTGGCCTGAACGAATAAGGACACCACCTTCTTTAGCAACCAGTGGAAACACATGACCCGGGCGAACAAAGTCGCCAGCCTGGACATTACCATTGGCCAGTGCGTGAACGGTGTTGCAGCGCTGCTCGGCAGAAATGCCTGTGGTCAGGCCGACTTTATAATCAACTGAAACCGTAAATGCCGTGCCGTGGGGGCAATCATTGGCCGACACCATGGGGTCCAGTTTTAATCGTGTGGCATCTTCCCCCGTCATTGGTGCGCAAACAATACCAGATGTATGGCGGATGATAAATCCCATTTGCTCGGCGGTTACTTTTGAAGCAGCTCCAATAAGGTCACCTTCATTTTCGCGGTCATCATCATCAACCACAACAATCAACGCTCCATCTTTAATGGCGGCAATCGCTGCTTCAACCGTGTCTAAAGTGTTTTCGTCTGTCATATCAGCCTCTATAAATTCATCAGCGCGCACGTCATTATTAGTGATCTGTGCAATCTTTTTGATCAGATCCAATGACGGTTCAGCGCCCTTAATAAGTTGCGACACGCGCCCTTGGGTAATGCCAAGGGATTTTGCCAATTGGGTTTGTGTGGTGCCGGTCTTTGCCAGCCATTGTGCTAAATTCATAAAAGATATTAGGCACGCTATACAGTTTACGTCAAATGATTATTAGTCACATTAATAATCACCATGCCCTAAATTACTTTTGGATGCTTTATTGGGGGGGGTGCGGTGAGTGGGGGCGACGCTCAACATAGTAAAGCCAGAGCCTCAATTGGAAAGCTCTGGCTTTTTGTATCGTTTGGTAGGTGCAATGCATTGCACCCTACTTGTCGGCTCCAGTGTTGGCCGCAATAAATTGCGTCACCCATCGTCAAAAACTCCCCACGCATCGCATGACAAGCGCGACTGCGCGCCGGCCGTTAGGCCGCCCAGCGGAGGCTCAACGCAAAGCGTTGAAACAGCCGTGATTTACCCTCCATGCATCGCATGGCAAGCGCGACCGCGCGTCGGCCGTTAGGCCGCCCAGCGGAGGCTCAACGCAAAGCGTTGAAACAGCCGTGAGTAATTTAAGCTGTTGCAGCTTCAAACAATTCTTCAACATATTCCCAGTTGATAAGGGAATCGACAAAAGCTTCCATGTATTTTGGGCGCGCATTGCGATAATCGATGTAATAAGAATGTTCCCACACATCACAACCAAGAATTGGTGTTGCGCCATGCACCAATGGGTTTTCGCCATTTGGTGTTTTCATGATTTCAAGCTTGCCATCTTTAACGGCAATCCATGCCCAGCCTGAACCAAATTGTGTCAAACCGGCCGCAATAAAATCGGCGCGGAATTTATCATAACCGCCAAGGTCTGAATCAATGGCAGCTTGAACTTTGCCAGGAAGCGATGTACCACCGCCATTGCCCTTCATCCAGTTCCAGAAGTGCATGTGGTTATAATGCTGCGCCGCATTGTTAAACAAGCCGGCATTGTTGCCAAAAGAACCAGTAACAACATCTTCAAGGCTTTTACCTTCAAGGCCAGAACCAGCAAGCAGTTTATTGCCATTATCAACATAAGCAAGATGGTGTTTGTCATGGTGATATTCTAGCGTTTCAGCAGACATGTAAGGGCCAAGTGCATCATAAGCATAGGGAAGGTCGGGAAGTTCAAAAGACATGAGAATATATTCCTTTAGATAGGTGATGTTAATCGTTATTGAAAATTATTCGCAATCTAATCCGAAGAGACATCTGGTGCAAGACCATAGAACGGAATAATCAGAAAAACGCCTGTATGCCCGTTTGCGCCCGTCCTAAAATCAGCGCGTGCACGTCATGGGTGCCTTCATAGGTGTTTACCGTTTCTAAATTCACCATATGCCTGATA
>JALWJW010000342.1:1456-2668 GCA_026996935.1 Hyphomicrobiales bacterium | reverse complement strand
CATATCAATATCATCAACAACAGAAGGCAGCGTATAAAGATACGTGCCATCTTCACGGATTAACACAGGATCAGAAAGGCTGGCCATATCAACGGCTTGATCACCGCGAATAAGATCAACAGAATTAACCACACGATCAGTCAACCTAAAACGCCAATGAGGTTTGCGCCCTTCAGCTTCTAATTTGGCCCGATCTTCATCGCTAAGGTTTAACCCGGTGCGATCATATACAGGCGGTTTGCCCGTTGCCATTTGGCGGCGGCGCTTGCGCTCAAGTTCATCAGCGGTTTCATAACAGCGATAAAGCCGCCCGTCCGCAATGAGCTTATCTCTAGCCGTATCATATAAATCAAAGCGTTTTGATTGGTAATGAATTTCATCAGTTGAAAGCCCCAACCACGCAACATCCTCTGCAATCGCATCGGCATATTCTTGTTTTGAACGCGCCACGTCCGTATCATCAAAACGCAAAACAAATTTGCCGCCCTGATTTTTAGCGTGTAACCAATTGACGATGGCGGTGCGCGCATTGCCGATATGAATAAGGCCCGTAGGAGAAGGGGCAAAGCGAACTTTAACTGATTTGTTGGTCATGAGGTTTTGTCTCGAAAGCCGTTTGTTATGGGATAGCGCCGTTCTTTACCAAAACTGCGGGTGGTTATTTTAACACCCGGTGCTGCTTGGCGGCGTTTGTATTCAGCGATGTACAATAGATGTTGGATCCGTTCAACCACTTGCTTGTCATGGCCGCGTTTAACAATACGATCAAGGCTAGCTTCTTCCTCGATCAATTGTTCCAAAATATCATCAAGCACTTCATATTCAGGTAGTGAATCCTGATCGGTTTGATCTGGCCGTAACTCGGCGCTGGGTGCTTTGGTGATGATGCGATCAGGCATCACCATCCCGTCAGGGCCAAGGCAGTTTTCAGGTTTGTGTTGGTTTCGCATGCGCGCAAGGGCATAAACCTGACATTTATACACATCTTTAATTGGGTTAAAACCACCGTTCATATCGCCATATAAAGTGGCATAACCGACCGACATTTCAGACTTATTGCCCGTGGTTAAAACCATGGAACCAAACTTGTTGGAGATGGCCATTAAAATGGTTCCACGGGTGCGCGACTGAATATTTTCTTCCGTCACCCCCTGGCCCGTACCTTCAAACATTTTGGCCAGCACATGAGTAAAACCATCAACAGGCTCTGCA
>JALWJW010000342.1:0-1446 GCA_026996935.1 Hyphomicrobiales bacterium | reverse complement strand
TCAGTAATGCTGTCAGGCGATGTGTATTCAAACGGCAACATCACACAATGAACTTTTTCTGCCCCCAACCCATCAACCGCCATGGCCGCCACAACAGCACTGTCAATGCCACCCGATAGGCCCAGCACGACAGAGGTAAAGTGGTTTTTATTGACATAGTCTTTTAAACCCAAGACGCAGGCCTGCCAGATTGATTGTAATTGTTCAGGTGCACGGGCGGTGTCGGTTTTTGCACAAACCCAACCATCACCAGTACGCGACCACTGCGTAATCAGTACATCTTGTTTGAACCACGGTTGCTGGAAGGCCAGCGTCTTATCAGCGTTTAGGCAAAACGAAGCCCCATCAAAAACCAATTCATCCTGTCCGCCCACCTGATTGAGGTACGCCATCGGCAGATTGTTTTCGACTACGCGCTGGGTCACAACATTTAACCGTACATCACTTTTTTTATGATCGTATGGCGAGCCATTGGGCACCAATAAAATTTCAGCGCCCGTTTCTGCCAGCGTTTCACATACTTCATCATTCCAGATGTCTTCGCAAATCGGCACCCCAAGGCGCACGCCTTTAAAGTTGACCGGGCTGGGCATAGGCCCATACGAAAACACCCGTTTTTCATCAAACACCCCGTAATTGGGCAGATCATACTTACAGCGCACCGCTTGCACTTTGCCCTCATCAAGCAAACAAACCGCGTTAAAAACGCTGTCACCTTCAAGCCATGGTGTGCCAACAAAAAGAGCAGGACAGTCTTTGTTGGCGGTATCCTTGGCCAGTTCATCAATGGTTTCCATACATTGTTCAACAAAAACCTGTTTTAAAACCAGGTCTTCTGGTGGATAGCCACAAATGAACAATTCGGGAAACATCACTAAATCAACATTTTTACCATCACATTGCGCAATGGTCTGGCGCGCAAGTTTCAGATTGCTGTCAAGTGCCCCCACAGTCGGGTTGACTTGCGCAAAGGCGATGGAGAGCTGATCTGTTGCATTCATTTTTGTCATAACGACTTTTTATCGTTGTTGGCCATTGAGTACAATCATATTTATTATAGAGCCCTGATTACCTGTAAATATGGAGAATTATGGCATTTTTTCAGTGAAACGGTGAGGGTTTTTAACGGGCTTTATGACTCACCGTCAAGTTTATACTTGCAGCCCCCCCATATAGACCTGATATAGTGTGATAATTGAAATAATAATATCCAACAATCGAGGGCAGATCTATGCGTTTGGATGACGAAGAACAAAGTCGTAATATTGAAGATCGACGTGGCAGTGGCGGTGGAGGTTTTGGCTTCCCGCGCGGCTTTCCACGTGGACGTGGAGGGCGCGGCGTTCGTTTAGGCGGCAAACGCGGTGGATTTGGCATCGGAACCATTATCATTATGGCTATTGCCTATTTCGTCTTTGGCATTAATCCGATGAATTTGCTTAATGG
>JALWJW010000341.1 GCA_026996935.1 Hyphomicrobiales bacterium | reverse complement strand
GGATTGATGTTTCCAAGCGCAAACGATCAGGCAAGTTCATTTCCAAATGGCATATCCATGCGGTTGAAGACGGTGTTGAAGTTGAAACTGATTACGAGTTTTTACGTTGGGATGATATAATTATTCACCAACACTGGCCGCGTGGTCCGTTTAAGCTTTTCGCGCTGATGCTTAAAACCTATGGACGACATTTGCGCAGCGGGTTTTTGTATCGCACTTTTGTTAATGCTTGGCCCACCGCAATTTGCGGCGCTTATCCTGCTGTTTTACTAATCGTAGTGATTAGCATTATTGCGGCCATTACAGTATCAATAACAGCCTTGGTGTTTGGTTCTCTATTACTTGGCTTTGCGGTGGCTGTCCTGACCAGTCTGCTTGCTATCAAATATCTCACCCCGTGGCTTGACCAAAAACTGGGGGTGTACTGGCTGGTGCGGATTTATCATTTCATTATTCCACAAGCCAAAA
Source organism: Hyphomicrobiales bacterium (assembly GCA_026996935.1). GTDB lineage: Bacteria > Pseudomonadota > Alphaproteobacteria > Rhizobiales > Aestuariivirgaceae > JALWJW01. The sequence goes on along the minus strand of JALWJW010000341.1, from coordinate 2,202 downwards.
AGCAAACTCCGCAATTAGATGAACGGTTGTCCATTTTTGCCGATACGCTAAACAAAACGGCATCAAATGGTGACTATGATGAAATTTTAATTGTCGCCCACAGCACCGGAGCGCAAAATGCGGTGAGCACGATTGCTCAAGCCCTTGATCGTTCAAACGATCTTGAAACAACACCATCAACCATTTCACTACTCACGCTTGGTGGCAGCATCAATATGTTGAGCTGGCAGGATGAAGCCGACTGGTTCCGCCATCAATTAGAGCAAGTGGCAAAGCACCGTGCGATCAACTGGGTTGATTTTTCTGCGGCCCAGGACGGGGCTTGTTTTGCCCTGTTTGATCCACTGGAAAATTCGGGCATTTCACGAGAGAAGCATGAAAAAATCAGCCCAAAATTGCTGTCTATCAAACTGTTTGAGCTTTATTCCAAGCAACGATTTAAAACCATTAAACGTAGTTGGCGCATCATTCATTTTCAATATTTGAGTGCGGGTGAAATATTGGGATCGTATGATTTCTTTGCAATTACCTGCGGTAATAAAACTTTATCTCAACGTTTTTTCAAACGTAAAACCACAAAAAACTTTGATCGTTTTGTTATCAAATCGCTCAAGAAACCATTTAAAAACTGATTTGATTTACCGCAACCCAAACCCTGGAAAACCTGCTAGAGTCCGCTCTGTTTCGATTTAAAAAAAGCCTATTGCCTATGTCTAAAACATTTATGCCACCAAAACCGAATACGCAGAAAAAGCGTTTTGTGGCACGTTTGCTTACTGGCGCAAAAGCCTGTTATTTATCTAATTTTGTTGATAAAAGTTATTCCATGAAAATGGGCCAGTTATGGTCGCCCAAGCGTCATATCTTCATGCCCAATACTCATGAGTTAATCCGCAAAATCATGGTGACGGATTCGGCTGATTATCCCAAGAGTGATATTCTTGACAAAATCCTGGTGCTGCTTATCGGCAATGGCTTGTTTGTCGCCAATGGCGATGAATGGAAACGCCAGCGCCGTATTATTGACCCCGCCTTTGCTCACGCCAAACTCAAACGGGTTTTTCCTGCAATGTGGGCGGCGGTAAGTGATTTGTTGGATCGAATGGCAACGCGCAAAGACGGGCAAATTCTAGCGGTTGATGATGAGATGACCCACATCACCGCTGATGTCATTTTCCGCACCATGTTCTCGGTCAAGCTTGAGCAGGGCGATGCGCAAAAACTGTTTCAGGCCTTTAGTGATTTTCAAAATCCGGCCTTTTCCATCGGTTTTGTTCAGGCGCTTGGTCTGCCTAATCCGTTCTTTATTAAAAGCTATAAAGCGCGCAAAGCAGCGAAAACAATTCGCGCTTTAATCGAACCTTTTGCCCGTGATCGCTATGAGCGCCATCATCGCGGTGAGGAGTTGGAAACCGATGATATTTTATCCACCCTGGTGAAATCAGTTGACCCTGAAACGGGTGAATATTTTAGCATTGAAGAACTGATTAATCAGACTGCCTTTTTGTTTTTGGCCGGCCATGAAACATCATCCAGCGCCCTGTCATGGACGCTATATCTCATTGCTCAAGTGCCTGATGTGCAGGAGCGTATTTATAAAGAGGTTACCGAAGTTTTGGGTGATCGCGATCCGGTTTATGACGATATTCGCAATCTGAAATTTGTCCGTAATGTCTTTCAGGAAACGCTGCGGCTTTACCCGCCTGTCGGGTTTTTACCACGAGAAGCCAGCAAGTGCGAACACATGCGCGGCAAGGAAGTTAAGCCGGGTGATATGATGGTGATCTCGCCATGGCTGATGCATCGCAATCCAAATTATTGGGATAACCCGGATGGGTTTGACCCTGATCGCTATGATGACGGGGCTTGTAAAGAAGCGTTACGCAACGCTTATTTTCCATTCAGTTTGGGACCGCGCATTTGTACTGGTGCCGGTTTTGCCAAGCAAGAGGCAATGATTGTTCTGTCCAGTTTGGTGCGGGCGTATCGTTTTGAGGCAGTGCCAGAGCATGTGCCTATTCCGATTGGCCGTCTAACAGTTTGTTCTGAAAATGGCATACGCCTGCGGGTTTTCAGGCGCTAGCGGGCACTCGTGCGGCACTAGCACCATGGGGCTTCACTAGCATTTAGAACATGGCGCGGGAATTGCATATGCTAGCGTATGATGAACCGACGCAACATACTTTTCGCAGGGGTGACGAC
>JALWJW010000340.1 GCA_026996935.1 Hyphomicrobiales bacterium | reverse complement strand
ATGGAGGGGCAGGAAATGGTGTCAAAACAAAACCTCATGGTTTGGGCATGGGACGCGCGACCCTATCCAGGTTTTCCTGCATTGACCGATGTTTGGGCCGATGGGGAAAACTATAAAACGGGTCATTGGATAAATGGTCGAATGGGGGCCGCGCCATTAGAAAACCTGGTGGCAGCGGTGTTGGATTACTATGGGTTTGCTAGCTATGATGTCAGCCGGATCCATGGGGTGATTGATGGCTTTGTTATTGATCGTGCCATGTCCGCGCGCCAGGCCCTTGATGCTTTAACAAGTTTGTTTTCGTTTGATGCGGTTGAAACACAAGGTCAGATAAAGTTTCGCCGCCGAGACGAACAGGCTGTAAAAACAATTGATACGCAGTTTCTGGTTGAAACCAAACCGCATGCCCAGCCCTATGAATTGACACGAGCGCAAGAAACAGATTTACCAGACCGCCTGCAAATATTGTTTATCGACGGCGCTGATAATTATTGTCAGGCTTCAGTTGATGTCAAAAAACAAACCGGCAGCTCGGCGCGCGAAATATTGTTGCAAGCCCCCGTTACCATGTCGCGTGGATTGGCGCAAAGACAGGCCGCCATTTCCTTATATGAAACATGGTCTGCGCGTGAGAAAATCAGTTTTTCGTTGCCGGCAGGTTTCATGGAAATCGAGGTTGGGGATACGATTAAAATACCCATTGGCGAAGGACTTAGAACCTACAGAATTAACGAGATTGTTGATGGTGAAGCGCGAGTAATGAGTGCTTCACAAATAGATATTGATGATTATAATTTTACCGAAAATGATGAGCAAACGCTTTCAGCATCTGCGCCACCAGATTTTACCCAACCGTTTAAAGTCATGTTGGATTTGCCAATGCTCAATGGCGAAATGAACCCTTATGCACCTTGGATTGCCACGCGGGCATCGCCATGGCCAGGTCAATTGGCATTGCTTGAAGAAACTGGCGGGGGTTATCAACGCATTGGAGATATTGATGCATCAAGCCTTTTGGGAGAATTAATCACGCCATTGCCTGCAGGGCCAATAGCGCGATTGGATTATGCAACCAAAATACAGCTTAAAGTCTTTGATGGTGAACTGTCTTCAATTTCCCTTTCAGCCCTTTTGTCTGGTGGCAATGCCATGGCTATTGGTGATGAAGATTCTGGGTGGGAGATTATTCAGTTTCAATTTGCCAATTTAATATCTGAAGGAATATGGGAGCTAACCACCTTACTGCGTGGCCAATTGGGAAGTGATCGAAATATGAAGGCACTAAGACCTGCAGGCAGTAAATGTATCTTACTCAATGCAGCCCTTATGCAAATTCCAGCGCAAGCCAGTGATATAGGCCGCGCGCGGATTTTGCGCCTTGGCCCATCTGGTTTAGATCACGGCCATCCATCGTTTGTAGAATTTACCACTCATGCATCAGGTTTGGCACTGGTTCCTTTATCGCCAGTTCATTTAAATGCCCGACAAAAAGACGACCATCTGGCGTTAAGCTGGATCAGGCGGACGCGTTTTGATGGTGATAGTTGGGCGCTAAATGACATTCCTTTAGGTGAGGAAAGTGAAAACTACATTGTAGAAATTATGGATGGTGCGCCACCAAACAACAACGTAGTGAGAACCGTTCAGACGCAACAATCATATTTTGAATATACCACGCCCCAGCGCCAAGTCGACTTTGGTCAAACGTTGCCTTTAACACTGACCTTTCGGGTGGCCCAAATCAGCCAAACCTTCGGTGCTGGCACTTTTATAGAAAGAACCATAAATGTCTGAAACATTTAACTTAGGCTTGCCATTTATTGATGGCGCCCAAGCCCAAAAACACGTTACCCATAATGAAGCCTTGCGTAAGATTGATACGCAAATTCATGCCCATGTGTTGCAGCGAGATTTGACCTCACCGCCGTCAGGTCCACAAGAAAGCGATGCCTATTTGATAGCAGAAAATGCTACAGGATTTTGGCAGGGCCATGATAATGAGTTCGCGGTTTTTCAGGATGGTGCGTGGGTATTTTCATCTATAAAAGCAGGCTTTGTATTGTGGGTTATTAGCGATGAAATTCTAACGGTTTGGAGTGGAGTTGAATGGTTGGATTTCGTTGCTGCAGGGTCCACTTCCACCCAGGTTGATTTATTCGGCGTTAATGCAACACCTGATACCACTAACCGATTGACCGTGGCCAGTGACGCTGTTTTGTTTAATCACGCAGGCTCAAACATGCAGCAAAAACTTAATAAAAATGGCATTGCTGATACCGCAAGCCTTGTACTGCAAAATGGGTATTCAGGCCGAGCGGAATTTGGTTTGGTCGGTGATGATGATATTAAAAGTCTCGCCCGATGGTTCTGCTTGGCATAGTGCTATGAAAATTGATAAATCAACAGGCACGGTTTTAGAGCCTGCCAAACCATGTATTTGTTTATCACGAAACACAGATTTAAACTGGGGTGGGAGCACATTAGAACAGGTTGTTTTTGAGGTTCAGCAAGAACTTCAGGGAGATATTTCGACAAATGGTGCAATGTCGCGTGTGAATATACATCAAAGTGGTTTATATTTGATTATACCGCAGGTTGTTATGACCAGCCAGGTTGTGGGTAGTGGTGATGGTTGGAGCCTGCAGTTGCGAAGAAATGGTGGTCAACTTAACCCATCTGGCAGTGGTTCTTTTGCACCAAATGGGTTTGCTTCAGTCGGCAGTGAAATGATTGCAACATACTCAATTGTACGCCCGTTTTCTGCAGGGGATTATATTGAAGTCTTTGTAACATCAATACAAACCAACGCTAAATGCATTGGTGCCAGTCTGGATGTCGTTCATCTGGGTTAAGATCCTGCTCAAAAAATACATTTTCAATAATTGGAGACCTTATGATCACATCTCATGAGCGTGAGCTCGGCCGCCTTGAAACCAAAATGATCAACCTTGAAAGCGATTTAAAACAACTACAGGTCGATGTCAGAGAAATACGCGATACCGTGGTTGGATACAAAGGTGGCTGGCGAATGTTGTCCCTGTTGATAGCCATTTCGGCCTCTATTGGTGCGTTGATTGCCAAAATGCCTTTCGCCACAATTTTCAAATAAGTAAAGGAGGAGTTTTATGAAAGTAAACTCAAAAGGTTTGGCCCTGATAAAACATTATGAAGGCTTTCGCGCTCGTGCCTATCGTGATCCGGTGGGGATTTGGACCATCGGATATGGCCATACCTCGATGGCAGGTCATCCACAGGTTAAATCTGGCATGGTGATTTCGAAACAACAAGCTCTTGATATTTTAGACAAGGATGTTGAAAAGTTTGCTGATCAGATTCGGCCTCTGATTAAGGTAAAGTTGAATGATGATCAGTTTTCAGCCCTGGTCAGCTTTGCTTACAATGTTGGTGTTGGCGGCTTTAAGCGCTCCTCGGTTTTGCGGGTTGTAAATGCAAAACGCTTTGATGCTGTGCCCACTCGTTTGGCTTTATGGGTTAAAGCAGGTGGCAAAACATATCGCGGTTTGGTCAAACGCCGTGCTGCCGAAGCCAGTTTGTTTTTATCACGGCAATCGTTTCCTGACAAAGTTACATATCCAAAAATCACCCCGATTGATGGCAAACCAATGTCACAAACAACGACAGGTCTTGCCGCAATATTAAGCGCGCTCGCAGGACTGTTTTCTGCAATCTCATCTGCTGCAGGGGAAAAACTTGCTCCGGCCCTGACCGGTTTTTTGTTTTGTCTGATTGTTGTTGCAACAATATGGATTATCAAAGAACGCTGGTTGAAATCAAAGCATGAAGGAGTTTAAAATGTTGCCGGCCGCATTGCTGGGGCCTCTATTTGCTTTACTAAATGGCCCCGTTTTTTCAATTCTCGATAAACTCATCCCTGACCCGAACTTGAAGGCAAAACTAAAGGCTGAAATCACGGCAAAAGTGCTTGATGCTCGAAAAGAGTTTGAAAGTGCGCAGCGTGATGTTGTGCTGGCTGAAATATCTCAAGGTTCTATGATGACCAGAAGTTGGCGACCGATCTTGATGTATTTGGTCATGTTGTTTTTATTAATTTATGGTTTGGTGTTACCGGTCTTTGATTTGTTCACCCTAAATCCTGTTATTTTCAAACCAAGGTGGCATGAAATTCCAGATGGGATGTGGAATTTGCTCAGCATTGGCGTTGGAGGTTATATTGGCGGGCGTACCATTGAAAAAGTAACCAGCACCGTTTCAAAGCATTTACCGACTAAAATTCTTAGACAACATTATGATATAAAAAGAAAAAATAATTTATTTAAAAGTTCAAGATAATGGTGTTGCCATATTAAAAACAATATTCATCTTGCGTTCATATTCGATTTTATATGATTAATACTCGAAATATAGCAACACAGCGGTTCGGGGGAACTGGGTAATGAAATTGAAAAAACTAATTAAAAATATTCTGGCGACCATGATGACCGCAATGGTTATGTTTATTACCGTTGAAGGTCATGCTCTGGCCAATAAAAGCAGGATCTATGATAATGGGTTGTTCCATAACCAAAATGTCGTAAATCGTCAGTTTATCCAGCCGTACGCAAAATCATTGCCGAAAGCAATGATGATCGCAAAAAGATCGAACAATGTCATATCGCCAACCAGAGCCGTGCAGGCGGCAATGGGAACAGCACCCAAAGGCAAGGTATTAAGTATCCGCTTTAATGAAAGAAAACGTGGATATGTTATCAGGATTAAAGTACCTGGTGGATTGTTGAAATTGTTGGTTGATGGTCAAACAAGCGGTGTTCGTGTCTTACCAAACTGAATTGTACACAAAAATCATCTTTCTGGCTGACTTGTTGCGCGAATATGCGTATTATTAAGAAAAATAGTATCATAGGGAGGCTTGGCCGATGCGTTTGCTAGTTGTTGAAGATGATCCGGACTTGAACCGTCAATTGGTAGATGCATTTACCGAAGCAGGTTATGTTGTTGATAAAGCAATGGATGGCGAAGAAGGTCACTTCCTTGGTGATACCGAGCCTTATGATGCTGTGGTGCTCGATTTAGGCTTGCCAATCATGGATGGTGTTTCAGTGTTGGAACAATGGCGCCGCGATGATCGCAAAATGCCGGTCTTGATTTTAACCGCGCGTGATCGATGGAGTGATAAAGTTGCAGGTTTTGATGCGGGCGCTGATGACTATGTGTCAAAACCATTTCACATGGAAGAAGTTCTGGCCCGTATTCGCGCCCTGTTACGCCGAAATGCAGGCCATGCCAGTAGTGAACTTGAGTGCGGACCGCTTATTGTTGATACCGCCAGCGCCAAGGCAACTGTTGATGGCAAGGCGCTTAAATTGACATCGCTCGAATATCGTTTGCTGGCTTACTTGATCCACCATAAGGGTAGGGTTATTTCTCGAACTGAATTGGTTGAACATTTATACGATCAGGACTTTGATCGTGATTCAAATACCATCGAGGTTTTTGTCGGCCGCTTACGTAAAAAGCTTTGTGTTGATATTTTGCGTACCGTTCGTGGTTTAGGTTATTGTTTATCTGAGCCGGATGATGCGAACTAATTCACTTTCATTTCGCCTCACGGCATCGGCAACTGTTGTCAGTATCATTTTGTTATTTGTGGCCGGGTTTATGCTGGTTAACTTGTTTTCAACGGCTGTTGAGCGCAATTTTGATGCACGTTTACAAGCCGTGCTAGATGGCTTGTTGGCCAGCGTTGAAGTGAGCAAAGATAACGAATTGAAAATTCTGGGCGAAATTGCCGATACTCGTTTCCGCCTGCCGTTATCAGGCTGGTATTGGCAAATCACTTCTGTTGATGGCAAACAGGCCAACGGCTTGTTTTCACCTTCTTTGCTGGAAACAAGATTAAATCCGACAAAAAAGCAACTCAAACAAAGAGATGATAACGGCATTGCCGGTTTCTTTCTTATTGATTCTCGCGGTACAAAACTGCGGGCAATTGAGCAGCAATTTACCTTGTTCGGTGGTGAGCAGAATTATTCTTTTATCGTTGCTGGTAACTATGACGAGCTGAAAGAAGATATTGCCGCTTTTAAGGGCGGACTGATTATTGTTTTGGGTTTACTGGTCGTTGGTCTGCTTGTCGCCATCATGGTGCAGGTGCGATATGGCTTAAAACCTTTGCGCGTCTTAAGGCGCGAGCTGATAGAAATTCGCCGTGGAAAGCGCGATCAGCTTGATGGCGATTTTCCGATTGAAATAAGCCCTGTTGCCGATGAACTAAACCTGCTGATTAAATCCAATACAGAAGTGATTGAGCGGGCGCGAACCCAGGTTGGTAATCTTGCTCATGCCCTTAAAACTCCATTGAGTGTGCTGGCAAATGAAGCCCACTTAAACAAAGGCCAGTTAGCCGAAAAGGTAAGCGAGCAAACAATTATTATGCGCTCACAAGTTGATTTATATCTCGATCGTGCTCGCCGTGCTGCGCGCGCCCGTTCAATCGGCGCGGCCACCAATGTCAAAGAGGCTTGTGATGCGTTGGCGCGAACATTGATGCGCATACATCAAGATGAGGGGTTGCAGATTGTTGTTGATTGCCCAAAAGACCTAAAATTTCGTGGTGAAAAGCAAGACTTTGAAGAAATGCTGGGCAATCTTATGGAAAACGCATCCAAATGGTCAAACGGTCTCATACTCGTGCGTGCTGTATATGATGAAACCCCGTCAGAAGATGGTCGCAAATGGGTGAAAGTTTCTGTTGGTGATGATGGGCCAGGCCTTCCTGAAGAAACCAGAGATCAGGCCTTGATAAGAGGTAAGCGATTGGATGAAACAAAACCGGGGACCGGCTTAGGATTATCCATTGTTTCTGAAACCGCAGCAATGTATGACGGCAAAATTGAATTGTCTGAGTCAGAGCTTGGCGGACTGGAAGTGACTTTAACGCTACCATCAGTGCGAGGGTAGAGTTCGGGTTTTTGGATTACCAAAATTTTCGAATAAAAACAGGCAAATATTTAAGTAAAATTGCAAACCTTATTGAAATTATCTTGACAGCAACGCTTGCTTTTGTTCCAGTAGCGGCACATATATGGGCTATATATGGTTTTTCACTATTCATAACCGGGGCAAAATTCTAAAAGTTAGAAATCGATAGGCTGTTTACTGCAAAATGCCCCCGGTCGCAGTCAACGGCTCTGTCGGAGGAGCGGGTTCATTAGAATCCGCTCCTTTATTTTTTGCCGTTTTGATATGGATTTATGTCTCAATAACAGGCACGCCGCGTTCGCGATAAGGTGTGCTGCCATAAAAGGCGCGATAACATTTTGAAAAATGGGATGGTGAAGTAAAGCCACAGGCAAGCGCCACATTAATAACAGACATATCCGTTTGAAGCAGTAAAGAGCGCGCTTTCTTAAGCCGCAGTTCCAGGTAGTATCTTTTTGGTGAGCGGTCAAGATAACGTCGAAATAACCTTTCGAGTTGGCGTGCAGAAAGACCAGCCTGTTTGGCCAAAATACTTGGCGAATGAGGATCTTCTAAATTGTCTTCCATCTGCTTGATAATCGAAACCAACTTGGGGTGACGCGCACCAATGCGAGCCGGTAATGACATACGCTGGTTTTCGCTGTGGTGGCGAATTGGGGCATGTAAAATAATTTCTGCAATACTTGAAGCCAGTTCAGCCCCATGCTGGCTACCAACAAGGGCCAGCATCATATCAAGTGAGGAAGTCCCACCCGCGCAAGTAAAGCGGTCGCGGTCAATATCGAACAAATGACCCGTCACTTCTTGATCGGGGTATGTTTCGCGAAAACCGGGTAAATTATTCCAATGAATGGTTGCCCGATACCCTTGCAATAATCCAGCTTCAGCCAAAATATGGCTGCCCGTACACACCGCGCCAAGGTTTGAGCCCTGACGAGATGTCTTTCGCAGCCAGTTTATAAGCGGTTGAAAAAGGTAATCCCTAATATTAAGGCCACCGCAAATGACAATATCAGCCCGTGCAGGAATGCCTTCGAGGTTAGAATCAACTCTGGTTTCAAGCCCGCTTGAGCATGTCACACCAGCCCCGTCGACCGAATGGGTTGTCCAGGAATACAGTTGTTCTTCTGATTGTAAATTTGCCAACCGCAAGGGTTCAATTGCCGATGCAAAAGGCATCAGGGTAAATTCTGGTAGTAAAATAAATGCAACACGATGGGGTAATTCTTGCGGTTTTTCACCAAACATCATTTTACTCTCAAAAAACAAATAAGCCAGCAAATGCAAAACTCACAGCATGTCTCTCAAAAGTGGTTATCGGTTTTGGGATAATGACATGCTTTAGCACTTATTCGAAATTGCACTATTTCTGGAATAAATCCACTAAAAAATAAGAAAGTTTAGCTCAGCTTTCAAAGCCAGTTTGTTTGGTGAAGAGTCGCACGCGCGCCGCTGGTTTTGAGGTCACCTCAACCCATTTCCACACATAATCAGCATAAGAGCGAAAGACATAAAGATCGATACTTTTTGGACCATCACTGACGATATGAATAAGAGCGGCTTGTTCAGCAAATAATAATCGGCGGACAAAGCCTGCTTTACATTCAGGCAATGTCAGGTCCACCGAAGAGCCTTTCATCAAAACCTCGTTCACACCATCCCCTTCAAGGCGAATGACACTGCGCATATCGCTAACATTAACCGCTAAGCTGTGGATGTTTTCTAACGCCTCTATCAACGCGGAAAACAGCGCATCGACCTCATTACGCGGGCAGGTAATCAACCACTGATCGGGCGAAAGCCATAAACAGTTGTTGTTTTTAGATGTTGTTGAGGTGCGCGGTTTCATCGGCAAGGCGCAACCAAATACCTTTTTAACGGCAGCGGTAAATTTTCTATCGCTTACATCCCCGCGCAAATCAATCATCCCCAAATCGGCAATTTCACGAATAGAAATGTCACCGTTGATGGCAGTGTGGTTTCTAAGGGCGGTGGTTAAATGAGGGTCAGACATTTTGCCGTGCTCCTTCTTTATCGTAAAATATAGGGTCGACAATTTTGGCTTTGATAACTTTGTCGGCCAATGGGAAGTCAATAATATCCCCCAAACGATTATGCCCGTTTTTAATCAGCGCCATGGCGATAGACCGTTTTAATGTTGGGCTCCAATATGATGAAGTGACGTGCCCGATCATATCCATTGTCTGATTCTCAAGAACCTGCGCCACAGCATTGGCCCCATCAGGCAGCACCTCTTGCGGGTCTAAGGTTGCCAGCCCAACCAGTTGTTTGCGGTTTGGATCTTTCAAGAACGCCTGCTCAAGCGAGCGTTTGCCGATATAGTCTGGCTTTTTCTTAGATACAGCCCAGCTCATGCCCACATCGTGCGGGGTAACGGTGCCATCGGTTTCATCTCCAACAACAATAAAGCCTTTTTCAGCCCGCAAGATATGCAGCGCTTCGGTGCCATAAGGGGCAATGCCAAATTCTTTGCCAGCTTCAAATATTTTATCCCAAAGCGCGCGCCCATAATTGGCAGGTACCGCAATCTCAAACGACAACTCGCCAGAAAAACTGATGCGGAATAAGCGCACTTTAAAGCCGCCAATCTCTCCTTGCGCCATGCCCATAAATGGTAAGTTTTCAGCCGATAGGTCAATATCCCCACCTAATTTTTCCAACAATTTACGCGCCTTTGGCCCAGCAATGGCAAATTGCGCCCATTGCTCGGTCACAGGTGTGATATAAACTTTAAGGTCAGGCCATTCAGTTTGCAGCCATTCCTCCAGCCACGCCGCAATCCGATCAGCCCCACCAGAGGTGGTGTGCATTAAGTAATGATCATCGGCCAGTTTTGCCGTCACCCCATCATCCATTAAAAAGCCCATCTCATTCATCATCAAACCATAGCGGCACATGCCAATTTTTAAGGCCTTGAACATGTTGGTATAAACCCGATTGAGCAATTCACCCGCATCAGGGCCTTTGATTTCAATCTTGCCCAGGGTAGAGGCATCAAGCACCCCAACATTCTCTCGAACATTTAAAATTTCACGGTTGATCGCATCGGTTTGGCTTTCTCCGCGCTTGGGATAACAATAAGGACGGTGCCAATCACCAACAGGTTCAAAGATTTTTGTATGTTGCTTGTGCCAGTCATAAACCGATGTTTTGCGCACAACATGAAATAACTCACCCTTTTGTGTGCCTGCAATCGAACCAAAAGAAATGGGCGTATAAGGCGGGCGGAAAGTCGTTGTGCCAATTTCAGGAATATGTTTGTCACTGGCCGCCGCCATAATGGCCAAGCCACTGACATTAGAGGTTTTGCCCTGATCGGTTGCCATGCCCAAAGTGGTATAGCGTTTGGTATGTTCAACAGAAACATAGCCTTCGCGCTGGGCCAATTCCAAATCAGCCGCCGTTACATCGTTTTGTAAATCAATAAAGTGTTTATTACCTTCATTATATCTGCCCGATGCTGGAGCAAACCAGATTGGTTCTAACTTGGCATCTTGACGCGGGTTTATTTTTGGCCGTGCCAGTTTTGATTTTACGCTGACCTTTTCGCCCGCCGCAAAACCTTCCTCAATGCAGCCCTTTAAGCCCATAACCCCATTGGCGCTACCAACAATAATCATATTATCTGTGTGTGATAAGGGTTTAAAGCACGACAAATCATCATCAAATTGCAGCTTGCCACCATTGTGACACCACAAATGCACTGCAGGATTCCAGCCACCAGAAACCGCAACAAAATCGGCCCCGATAGAGGTTTCATTGATCACGCGATTGCGGTTTGATGAATATGGAGCAATTTTGATACGATCAATATGCTTGCCACCACCACGGGTCTCGACTCCGCAAATGGCATGACCAAAGGCAATGTTAATGCCAGCTTTTTTTGCAGCATCAATCACATCACTTTGCGGATTGGCGCGTATATCAATAATTTTTGCAACGCCAACACCAGCTTGCTTTAAGGTCAGGGCAGTGTGATAGGCATCATCATTATTGGCAAAAATCACCCCCATTTGCCCCGACGATACACCATAGCGCGTAACCAAGGCGCGCGCTGCTGATGAAAGCATAACGCCAGGGCGATCATTGTTGGCAAAGGTCATTGGACGCTCATTGGCCCCGCTGGCCAAAATGACATTCCCCGCCCGAATTTTCCATAATCGATGGCGCGGCGCGCCTGCTTCAAGCAATGATGGGTCATGGTCGCTGACGCGCTCTAAGGCCATTAAATAATTATGATGATAATGACCAACAACGGTGGTGCGCGCCATAACATGCACGTTCTCAAATTGG
>JALWJW010000339.1 GCA_026996935.1 Hyphomicrobiales bacterium | reverse complement strand
TGTTAAAGGAAGATGGATCAGAAGGTTAAGACAATATGGCAAGGCGTAAACGCGGCCAGCCGATTAGTGGCTGGCTGGTTCTTGATAAACCGCTTGGGATTACCTCAACCAAAGCAGTGAGTATCGTCAGAGCTATTTTTGATGCACAAAAAGCCGGGCATGCAGGCACACTTGACCCCGAAGCAAGTGGCATTTTGCCTATTGCCCTTGGCGAGGCAACAAAAACTGTGCCATTTGCCATGGATGGGGCCAAAGCGTATGAATTTACCGTGCGCTGGGGCGAGGAAACCAATACCGATGATGGGGAGGGTGAAATTACCTCAACATCTGACACACGGCCCACCATAGCCCAGATAAAAGCAATTTTACCTCATTATATTGGAATGATTTCGCAGGTGCCGCCTAAGTTTTCCGCCATTAAACTGGCTGGCGAACGGGCCTATGATAAAGCACGCGAGGGCCAGGATTTTGAAATAGCGGCCCGTGATGTGCAAATTGAAGGGTTGGAACTGGTTTCATGCCCAGATAAAGACAGCGCCATTTTCAAAGTTCACTGCGGCAAAGGCACTTATGTACGCTCATTGGCGCGCGATTTTGGCCGAGATTTGGGCTGTTTTGGTCATGTAACGGCACTTAGACGCACTTTCGTTAAGCCTTTTGGGCCAAATAACATGATTTCACTGGAAAAACTTGAAGAATTGAGTCATAAGAGCGCTGATCGATCCGGGCTTATGGCCTGCCTCCTTCCAATTGACGCTGTGCTGGACGACATCCTGGCGGTATCGGTTGATCGGGAGCAGACCTTGGCCATCAGGCAGGGCCGGGCGGTTATCATGCGTGGCAGAGACGGCCCCATCAATAAAGACACTGTATTGGCGACCCATCGGGGTAAACCGGTGGCGCTTGCAAGTGTTGAAAAGGGAATGTTGAAACCAAAGCGCGTGTTCAATCTGAAACCAAATATTGCCACATAGGCATAGACTTTTACATGATGCCGAACAGGCATAAACCTTTAAAGGAGACATAGATGTCGATTACACCAGAGCGCAAACAAGCGCTAATTAAAGAATTTGCTATTGCCGAAGGCGATACAGGCTCACCGGAAGTTCAAGTTGCTATTCTGACTGAACGGATTAAAAATCTGACCGAGCATTTCCAAAGCCACAAAAAAGATAACCACTCACGTCGTGGTTTGCTGCAAATGGTTGCGCTGCGTCGTAAACTTTTAGATTATACAAAATCAAAAGATGTTGCGAGATATCAGGATCTGATTAAGCGCCTGAATATTCGTCGCTAACAAATCAAACGGGTGAACGACTTATCGTTCGCCCGTTTCCCCTTTTATGGGCGCAAAGCAATGGGGCTTTGCTGCTTGAATTGGCTCAAATGGGGCGTTGTTGATGGATAATCCATCAAGCTACAACAAGGGGGCCGTCCGAAAAGGAAAATATATGTTTAATATCCACGTAGAAGAAATTGAATGGGCCGGAAAGCCCTTACGCTTTGAAACAGGCCGTATCGCACGTCAGGCAGACGGCGCAGTGCTTGTTACTTATGGTGAAACCAGCGTTCTTGCCACAGCAACAGCGGCACGTTCACCAAAAGCAGGTATCGACTTCTTCCCCCTCACCGTAAACTATCAGGAAAAAGCCTATGCAGCCGGTAAAATACCTGGCGGCTTTTTTAAGCGTGAAGCACGTCCAAGCGAAAAGGAAACACTGATCTGTCGTTTGATTGATCGCCCTATTCGTCCGTTGTTTCCAAAAGAATTTAAAAATGAAACACAAGTCATCACTACAGTTGTTTCATACGATATGGAAAATGATCCAGATATCGTTGCTTTGGTTGCCACATCTGCTGCCCTTACAATTTCAGGTATTCCGTTCATGGGCCCAATCGGGGCTGGTCGTGTTGGCTATAAAGATGGCGAATACATCATGAACCCAACCGTTCAAGAGCGTGAAGACAGCGATCTTGATCTGGTTGTTGCCGGCACAAAAGATGCTGTATTGATGGTTGAATCAGAAGCTGATGAGCTTTCTGAAGAAGTCATGCTTGGCGCTGTAATGCATGGTCATGAAAGTTTCCAACCTGTTATCGATGCGATCATTCGTCTGGCTGAAAAAGCCGCGCGCGATCCTCGTGAGCTTGTTGAAGAAGATAATTCAGAAATTCTTGCTCAGGTAACCGAAATTGCAGAAGATGACCTTCGTGCAGCTTATGCAATCACAACTAAAGAAG
Organism: Hyphomicrobiales bacterium; assembly: GCA_026996935.1. Lineage (GTDB taxonomy): Bacteria > Pseudomonadota > Alphaproteobacteria > Rhizobiales > Aestuariivirgaceae > JALWJW01. The sequence goes on along the minus strand of JALWJW010000339.1, from coordinate 9,041 downwards.
AACGCCAGGACAAAGTAGCTGAAGCAAAAGATGCTGTCATGGCAAAACTTTGCCCTGAAGATGATGAAGATGGCGCTGATCCAGCTAAAGTTAGCGGTGCTTTCAAATCACTTGAGAAGAAAATTGTTCGCGGTAATATTATCGAAACCGGTAAGCGTATCGATGAACGTGGCTTGAGCGATGTTCGCGCCATTAAATGCGAAGTTGGTGTTTTGCCACGGGCCCACGGTTCAGCATTGTTTACACGCGGTGAAACACAAGCCCTTGTAGTGACCACACTTGGCACAGGCGATGATGAGCAATTCATCGATGGCCTGGATGGCACTTATAAAGAAAACTTCCTGCTTCACTATAACTTCCCTCCTTACTCAGTTGGTGAAGTTGGACGTATGGGCTTTACCGGTCGTCGCGAAATTGGCCACGGTAAATTGGCCTGGCGCGCAATGCACCCAATGATGCCAACAACCGAACAGTTTCCTTACACGGTTCGCGTTGTTTCAGAAATCACTGAATCAAACGGTTCATCTTCAATGGCGTCAGTTTGTGGTGCTTCATTGGCAATGATGGATGCGGGTGTTCCTGTACGCAAACCAGTTGCCGGTATTGCCATGGGTCTTATTCTTGAAGGCGAAAAGTTTGCCGTACTGTCTGACATTCTTGGTGATGAAGATCATCTTGGCGACATGGACTTTAAAGTGGCTGGGACCGATGAAGGTATTACATCTTTACAGATGGACATTAAAATCACCGGTATCACCGAAGAAATCATGCAAACAGCACTTCATCAAGCTAAAGATGGGCGCTTGCACATCTTGGAAAACATGGCAAATGCCTTAACGGCTGGCCGTGATGGTGTTGGTGAATATGCACCACGCATTGAAACAATCAATGTACCAACTGACAAAATTCGTGAAGTCATTGGTGCGGGCGGTAAGGTCATCCGCGAGATTGTTGAAAAAACTGGTGCGAAAATTGATATTGCGGATGATGGAACCATTAAAGTGGCTTCATCTGACAAAGAATCAATTGAAGCTGCGATCAAATGGATCAAATCAATTACTGATGAGCCGGAAGTTGGCGTTATCTATGATGGTAAGGTCGTCAAGGTTGTTGATTTTGGTGCATTCGTTAATTTCTTTGGTCCAAAAGACGGCCTGGTTCACATCTCAGAACTTGCCCCTAAACGGGTTGAAAAAGTTACTGACATCGTCAATGAAGGTGATGAAATCAAAATCAAACTTCTCGGCATCGACAATCGGGGCAAAGTCCGTTTGTCCATGAAAGCTGTTAATCAGGAAACTGGTGAAGATTTGACAAAGAAAGAATCTGACGACTAACTTCGTCAGGGGTACTAGTGCCCGTCACACATAAGACAAATATAAAGCGCGGTCGTCATGGCCGCGCTTTTTTTATTATGGTTGTGTGGGGTAGGTCTGCATGGGTTTGCTATAACACAATATCGAAAACTCTCCATCCTTCATCATCGGGCTCGTCCGTTGCCAATAGCGTTTGATGAATGTTTCATTCACCTGCCACTGATGGTTTTGAGCAATGAGGTGATTTCGTTTGGTTTAAATTTAAACCATTGAAGGCAGCACCCGGTCAGGTGGGGTGTGGCCGTCAACGAAGGTTTTGATGTTGATGATAACTTTTTCGCCCATATCAATGCGTCCTTCAATGGTGGCTGATCCCATATGAGGCAATAAGACGGCTTTTGGGTTTTTGAGTAGCTTTTTGTTTACTGCAGGTTCATGCTCATACACATCAAGGCCAACGCCGGCTAATTCGCCCGCTTCAAGCATGCGGGTCAATGCATTTTCGTCAATAATTTCACCGCGCGCCGTATTAATAACAATGGCCTCAGGCTTTATCAGTTTTAAGCGCCGCGCTGATAGCAAATGGTAGGTGCCAGGAGTGCTTGGACAGTTAACAGAAATAATATCCATACGGGTGAGCATTTGGTCAAGACTGTCCCAATGGGTTGCTTCAAGTTCTTCTTCAATGCTGGCGTGAATGGTTCTGCGATTATGGTAATGAATTTGCAAACCAAAGGCTTTGGCGCGGCGGGCGACAGCCTGTCCGATGCGGCCCATGCCAATAATGCCCAGGCGTTTGCCATATATTCGATTGCCCAGCATCCATGTCGGTGACCAGCCCTGCCATTTTTCTTCATCCCCAATAACGCTGGTTCCTTCAATAACACGGCGCGCAACGGCAAGAATTAACGCCATTGTCATATCAGCGGTATCTTCAGTTAAAACGCCCGGCGTATTGGTTACAGTAATACCGCGCAGGCTGGCGGTTTCAACGTCAACATTGTCAACGCCATTGCCAAAGTTAGCTACCATTTTAAACTGCTCACCGGCCTGCATTAAAACCGCCTTGTCAATTTTATCGGTTACTGTTGGCACCAGAATATCGGCAGTTTTTACCGCCTCAATCAATTGCGCTCTGCTCATTGGTTTGTCGGTTTCATTTAAACGTGTATCAAAAAGCTCACGCAATCTCGTTTCCACAACATCTGGCAGCCGACGGGTTACAATGACCACTGGCTTGCGTTTTGGAGTCGTTGATGAAGCTGACATAGATATTTCCTAAATTGTTTTATCTCGAACAACCTGAGCGCAGGCCGCCCCATTATGCCTTAGGCAGACCTTTAAATGCTAGTGTTTTTAAGACTTAAGATGATTTTTTTATATATAATCAGCTTATCAGGGGATAATCGACAAAATCGTGACACATTAAATTTTCACTCTATGCTATAGATATTCACGCTCGGGAGCGCTATGACTTAAAGTAGCGGTGAAACAAGAAAGATCAGGGGGATCTGTTGTCTTGGTGAAAATTGTAGGGAAACGCAGTTGGTTTGGTACCTTCCTTGTAGGTGGTGCTTGTCTTGTCGCTGGTGGTCTGGCTTTTTATATCATCTCCAGCTCAAGCAATACAGCAACGGCTGATAATCTTAAAATTGAAAAAACATCAGCGCAGGCTAATGTCAAATCTGGTGCCAAATCAGGCTCTAAAACAGATATGACCAAGCAGGAAACAGGTCCAAGCGGGCTACCTATTCCCCGTTTTGTCAGCTTAAAACGCTCCAAGGTTAATGTCAGACTTGGCCCTTCGAGCGAACACAAAATTGCGTGGATTTTCCATTACAAAGGCTTACCCGTTGAAATTATTGCTGAATTTGAACATTGGCGGCGTATAAGAGATAGCGATGGCCAGGAAGGCTGGGTTTATCACAGCTTACTTGCGGGCAAACGCACTGCCACTGTTGCTCCATGGCGAAGAGGTACAGCCATTGGCCTGCACGACGGGCCGCAAGCTGGCAATAGTGTCATTGCAAATGTTAGCGCGGGGGCTGTTGGCGAGGTTAAAACCTGCAATGGTGCATGGTGCCAATTAAACATCAAAGGCTATGAAGGCTGGATACAGCAAACCATGTTATGGGGTGTTTATCCCAATGAGACCATCACAAAATAAGCCTTAGTTAAGACCAGCCAAGTTTCAGCAACTTTAATATTTAAGTGCTGTCAGGCACCAATTGAACAATCACATCGATCCGCCCGATTTTCTTGCCCTTAGGGGTTTCGGGCAGACCAGCGATATCAATACTGTCAACCGGAATGTCAATCAACTCGCCATCACCTTCCATATAGAAGTGATAATGGTTGGATGTGTTGGTATCAAAATATGACTTATTGCCCTCGCAGGCAACTTCACGCAATAAGCCAGCGCCGGTAAATTGATTAAGCGTATTATAAACGGTTGCCAGAGATACAGCCAAACAGGCTTCCTGAGCCTCATCGTGTAAACCTTCTGCGGTGACATGCCTGTAGCCTTTGGAAAAAAGCAATTTTGCCAAAGCAATACGCTGCTTTGTTGGGCGAAGGCCTGCTTCTCGCAATTGTGATTCAACGCTTTTTGTCATTTGATACTCTTGAATTAAGAAACTTTTGCCGCAAAGCCCTTAATGTTAATCATGCCAATCTGTCAAAACTATACGTTAAATGAAAATCATTCGCAATATCGAGTTTATTGGCATGTTTTAGATGGTTAAGGCAAAACAGATTGGCTTAATTGTCCATTTTGACTTTAAGCTGCTTTGGTGGTGTGTTAGGAACAAATCAGATAAAATAAACGATAAACATTTTGACTTTTAAGCGGGCTCTTATCAATGCACACTCAAAAATCCAGCTATACTTATGAAGATCTATTGTCTTGCGCTCGCGAAGAGCTGTTTGGCAAGGGCAATGCACAACTGCCATTGCCACCAATGTTGATGCTTGATCGCATTACCCATGTTAGCGAAGATGGCGGCGAATTTGGCAAAGGGCAAATTGTTGCTGAATTTGATATTAAGCCTGATCTGTGGTTTTTTCCATGCCACTTTCAGGGCGATCCGGTTATGCCAGGTTGTCTTGGTCTTGATGGCATGTGGCAGTTACTTGGCTTTTATATGGGCTGGCTTGGCGGTACAGGAAAAGGGCGAGCCTTTGGTTGTGGGGAAGTAAAGTTCACCGACATGGTCACACCTAAAACTAAAAAGCTTGAATATACCATCGATTTAAAACGTGTCATCATGCGCCGTCTTAAACTTGGCATTGCCCAAGGCACATTGAAAGCAGACGGGGAAACCATATATACTGCAAGTGACTTGCGGGTTGGACTGTTTGATGCAGAATCAAATTAAACAATCTGACGATTAATAAAAAACAGAAAAGGCGGGCAAATGAGACGTGTTGTTGTAACGGGTTTGGGCATTGTATCGTGTATCGGAAATACAGCCGATGAGGTGACAACGTCATTACGCGAAGCTAAAAGTGGCATTGTTAAAGCTGATAAATTTGCTGAACTGGGATTTCGCTCACAAATTTTTGGCGCACCAAAAATTGATATTAGCGAACACATTGATCGTCGCACCTTGCGCTTTATGGGTGATGGAGCAGCCTGGAACTACATTGCCATGGACCGCGCCATTAAGGATGCCGGGCTTGAAGAAAGAGAAATCAAGAACGAACGCACCGGCCTGATCATGGGATCTGGCGGGCCTTCCACCAAAACACTTGTTGCAGCGGCTGACACAACGCGTGAACGCGGCCCTAAACGGGTTGGGCCTTTTGCTGTTCCAGCTTGCATGTCAAGCACCAACTCAGCCACACTTGCCGTGCCGTTTGGTATTCGCGGCATTAATTATTCCATTACATCGGCCTGTTCCACCTCAGCCCACTGTATTGGTAATGCGGCTGAAATGATCCAATGGGGCAAACAGGATGTTATGTTTGCAGGCGGTGGTGAAGAATTGGACTGGACTTTATCGGTTCTGTTTGATGCCATGGGCGCGATGTCATCTAAATATAACGAAACGCCAGAAGTGGCTTCGCGCACCTATGATAAAAACCGTGATGGTTTTGTTATTGCCGGCGGTGGCGGCACATTGGTTTTGGAAGAACTTGAACATGCCAAAGCACGCGGTGCTAAAATTTATTGCGAACTGGTTGGCTTTAGTGCCAATTCTGATGGCTATGATATGGTGCAACCATCGGGTGAAGGGGCGCAGCGTTGTATGAAGCAGGCGCTTTCAACCGTGAATGAAAAAGTCGATTATATCAACCCGCATGGCACCTCGACACCTATTGGCGATGCCCGCGAGATTGAAGCTATACGCGGCGTATTTGGCGATGACATTCCTCACATTTCATCAACCAAATCTTTGACAGGTCACTCTCTTGGTGCAACAGGTGTGCAGGAAGCGATTTACTCAATCTTGATGATGCAGAACAATTTCATTTGTGAAAGCGCGCACATTACCGAAATCGACCCTGATTTTGCTGATGTACCGATTGTGCGCAAACGCATTGATGATGCAAAAATTGATGTGATTTTGTCCAATAGCTTTGGCTTTGGCGGCACCAATGGTTGTTTGGCATTCCAACGCTTTGCATGATGCAACAGCATTAAAAATTTTGTTACGAAAGAAAAGCCATGACTTGTAAATTAATGGACGGCAAACGTGGACTGATTATGGGTGTTGCCAATGAGCGCTCTATCGCCTGGGGCATTGCAAAAATGCTCAGCGAGCAAGGTGCAGAGTTGGCTTTTACCTATCAGGGCGATGCTTTTAAAAAGCGCATTACGCCATTGGCACAATCGATTGGCAGCGACATCATTTTAGACTGCGATGTTAATGATATTGCTTCTGTTGATCGTGTATTTGATGACCTGAAAGATAAATGGGGGACATTTGATTTTCTGGTTCACTCCATCGGATTTTCTGACAAGAACGAATTAAACGGGCGCTATGCCGATACCAGCCGCGAGAACTTCGTCAACACCATGGTCATTTCCTGTTTTTCATTTACTGAAGTTGCCAAACGGGCTGCCGACATGATGAATGAAGGTGGTTCCATGATTACGCTGACCTATGGCGGCTCAACCAAAGTAATGCCTAACTATAATGTCATGGGTGTTGCCAAAGCAGCGCTTGAATCATCGGTTCGCTATTTAGCCAGCGACTTTGGCCGTGATGGTATTCGGGTCAATGCTCTTTCGGCCGGTCCCATGCGGACCCTGGCTGGTAATGGTATTTCTGATGCGCGGGCAATGTTCAACTTTCAAAAAACCCATTCCCCCCTTCGCAAAAGTGTCAGCTTAGAGGATGTTGCAGGCAGCGCGCTTTATTTGCTGTCGCCCCTATCGGGCGGTGTTACAGGGGAAACCCATTTTGTTGATGCCGGTTATAATATTATTTCGACACCGAATCCGAAAGACTTGTAAATATCGGGTTTTCTCCGTTAAGCGGGTCATCTTTTTGCCAGGCAAGGTTTGCGGTAAAGCAGGAGGCTGACAAGCCGTCATACATCACCAGTTGCCCCGCCAGACTATCACCAATTTCGAGAATCTCCTTAATCACTTCAAGCGCCTGCATTGATCCGACAATGCCGGTTAGCGCACCGATAATGCCAGCTTCTGCGCAGGTTGGTAGCGTGCCGTCTTGTGGCACGCTTGGGTGTAAAGTACGATAGCTTGGATAGGGCGTTCCCGTCTCGTCTTTCAGGTGTGGCTTAAAGGTTGAAAGCTGACCATCAAATTGCCCCACTGCTGCCGACACGAGTGTTTTTTCAGCAAAAAAGCACGCATCAGAAACAATAAAACGGGTTTTAAAATTATCACAGCCATCGGCAACAATGTCGTATTGCTCAACCAGTTCTATGGCGTTGGTTGCATCGATGCGCATTTGGTGTTCAACCACTTTGACATGCGGGTTAATAGCGTTCAGCATTGAAGCGGCACTGGTGGTTTTGGGTTGGCCCACCTGATCGCTCAAATGAATGATCTGGCGTTGCAGGTTTGACAGGTCAACTTCATCATCATCAACAATCCCAATGGTGCCAACACCTGCTGCTGCCAGATACATCAACATCGGCGCGCCCAAGCCGCCAGCGCCAATCACCAGCACTTTTGCTGCTTTGAGTTTTTGCTGGCCCGCGCCGCCCACATCTCGCAATAATATATGACGAGCATAGCGTTTAAGTTCTTGCGGGGTTAATTTTAATGATGCACTCATTTGCCTGTAGATCCAAATCCGCCTTGGCCGCGATCAGTTTGTGTTAAAATTTCAACCTCGTGCAAACGGGCCTGAATAACCGGAGCAATGACCATTTGGGCAATACGATCACCGCGTTTAATTTCAAACTCTTTCTGGCCTAAATTTATCAATATGACTTTGATCTCACCACGATAATCACTATCAATCGTGCCCGGCGTATTCAGGCAGGTGATGCCGTGTTTAATGGCTAAGCCTGAGCGCGGGCGAATTTGGGCTTCAAAACCTTGTGGCAGGGCCATGGCAAAACCAGTTTCCACCAAGGTGCGAGCACCTGTCGCAAGACTTAAGGTTTCATCCTCGGCAATTGCAGCACGTAAATCCATGCCCGCAGAGCCACTTGTTTCATATGAGGGCAGTTCAAGGCCCGTCCCATGTGGCAAGATTTTGATATCAACAATGGTCATACTTCAATGCCCAATTGATCGACCAAATACGCCATTAATTTATCAGCCACTTGTTGTTTAGACATTTGCGGCCAGTCTTGAACGCCATATTTGCTGATAATATGAATTGTGTTTTCATTTCCGCCCATAACATCACTGCCTTGGCCAACATCATTGGCGATGATGATATCGCAACCCTTACGTATTAGTTTTGACTTGGCATTTTCAATGACATTTTCAGTTTCAGCGGCAAAACCAACCACTAAAGTGGGGCGCTTGGTTTTATGGCCTGCAACTGTGGCTAAGATGTCTGGGTTTTGGGTTAGTTTCAGCGATGGTACATCATCTTTGTTTTTCTTTTTCATTTTCTGATCGGCGACGTTATCAACGCGAAAATCAGCCACGGCAGCGGCAAAAATGGCGATGTCGGCGGGCAATTCCAACAGGGTTTCACTGAGCATTTGTTCAGCGGTTTCCACGGGTAACAATTCGGCCCCTTCGGGAATGGGCAAACTGGTTGGCCCTGAAATCAAAATCGTATGTGCGCCAAGGGCAACGGCTGCTTTTGCCAGCGCGTAACCTTGTTTGCCCGATGAGCGATTGGCGATGTAGCGCACAGGGTCAATCGGTTCATGGGTTGGACCTGCGGTGATAATAACTTTTTTGCCGAATAATGGTTTGTTTTGCAGATCACCATCTGTCTCAAAATAGGCTTTTATGGACTGCAAAATGTCTTCAGGTTCTGCCATGCGGCCAAGGCCATATTCACCACACGCCATGGCACCTTCATCAGGGCCAACAAATAAAACACCGTCATTTTTTAGCGTCTCAATATTGCGTTGGGTGGCAGTATTTTCCCACATACGCACATTCATGGCGGGTGCAACAAGCACCGATTTGTCGGTGGCAAGCAAGGCCGTTGTGGCCAAATCACTGGCCAGGCCATTTGCCATTTGCGCCAAAATGTCGGCACTGGCCGGAGCAACCACAACCAGATCAGCAGAACGTGAAAGCTCTATATGACCAATTTCAGTTTCGTCGATCAGATC
>JALWJW010000338.1:1861-2727 GCA_026996935.1 Hyphomicrobiales bacterium | reverse complement strand
GACGAGAGTCTACTGGATATAGGCGATGTGGTCGCTGCCGAACTTTGCGAGGCTGTGCTTGGCTGGGAAATTGCGCGCGGCGAATTGACGATACGTGCCACGCGTGATGGCATTCGCAAGGTCATCAAGTTTTTACGCGATGACCCGACTTGTCACTTTAGTTGCTTCATTGATTTATGTGGCGTTGATTACCCTGATCGTGAGCAACGTTTTGATGTGGTTTATCACTTGCTCAGCCCGTATCATAATGTGCGCGTGCGGGTAAAAGTGCAAACCGATGAAGACAATCCCGTGCCATCTATTGTGGAATTGTTCCCCGGTGCCAACTGGTTTGAACGTGAAGCGTTTGACCTGTATGGCATCATGTTTGCAGACCACCCGGATTTACGCCGTATTTTGACCGATTACGGTTTTGAAGGCCATCCATTGCGTAAAGACTTCCCGCTTTCTGGTCACGTTGAAGTGCGTTACAGCGAAGACGAAAAACGTGTGGTTTATGAGCCTGTCAAACTAACCCAGGAATTCCGCGACTTTGATTATGCATCACCATGGGAAGGTGGCGCTTACAATCTACCAGGCGATGAGAAGGCAAAAGGCTGATGGCTGAATCTGAAAAAAGAACATTTACCTTTAACTGGGGCCCTCAGCATCCAGCCGCTCACGGTGTGTTGCGTTTGGTGATGGAACTGGACGGGGAGGTGGTTGAACGCCTTGACCCGCATATTGGTTTGCTGCATCGCGGCACTGAAAAATTAATCGAGCACAAAACATATCTGCAAGCAGTTCCTTATTTTGATCGCTTAGATTATGTGGCGCCAATGAACCAAGAACATGCTTTCTCTTTGGCGGTTGAAAAACTGCTTGAG
>JALWJW010000338.1:0-1851 GCA_026996935.1 Hyphomicrobiales bacterium | reverse complement strand
CTCTGAAATTGGCCGTTTGTTGTCTCACATGCTGAACGTCACCACGCAAGCCTTGGACGTTGGCGCGCTTACGCCACCAGTTTGGGGTTTTGAAGAACGCGAAATTTTGATGACATTTTATGAGCGTGCTTGTGGTGCCCGTCTTCATGCCAACTATTTCCGCCCCGGCGGTGTGCATCAGGATTTGCCGCAAGACTTGCTTGATGATATTGAGAAGTTCTGCGAAACCCACCCTAAAGTGCTTGATGATATTGAGGGCTTATTAACGGGCAACCGTATCTTTAAGCAACGCAATGTGGATATTGGTAACGTCACCTTAGATGAAGCCTTTGCGATGGGCTTTTCTGGTGTCATGGTGCGCGGTTCTGGTGGCGCGTGGGATTTACGCCGCTCGCAACCCTATGAATGTTACAACGATTTGGAATTTGATATTCCTATTGGCAAAAATGGCGACTGCTATGATCGCTACCTCATTCGCATGCGCGAAATGCATGAGTCTTTACGGATTATGCGCCAGTGCATCAAAAAACTAAATTCACCGCAAGGTGGTGGACCAGTCTCATCAATGGATGGTAAAATTGTGCCACCAAAACGCGCTGAGATGAAAAACTCAATGGAAGCGCTCATTCACCACTTCAAGCTATATACCGAAGGCTACAAAGTACCGGAAGGTGAGGTTTATGTAGCCGTTGAAGCTCCTAAAGGCGAGTTCGGTGTCTACCTTGTTTCAGACGGGTCAAACAAGCCATATCGCTGCAAAATCAGAGCGCCAGGCTTTGCTCATCTGCAATCAATGGACTTTATGTGTAAGGGTCACCAGTTGGCCGATGTTTCTGCAATTATGGGCTCTTTGGATATTGTATTCGGGGAGGTTGATCGATGAGTGTACGTCGTCTCGATAAGGTACAGCCTGACAGTTTTAAGTTCTCTGCCGAGAACCTGAAATGGGCAAAAGCCAAAATTAAACAATACCCCAAAGGCAAACAAGCCTCTGCAGTTATTCCCGTTTTGTGGAAAGCTCAGGAACAAGAAGGCTGGACAACAGAACCAGCTATTCGCTATGTGGCTGAAATGCTCGATATGTCATTTATCCGCGTTTTGGAAGTGGCGACTTTTTACACCATGTTCCATTTGTCACCCGTTGGCAAAGTGGCCCACATTCAAGTATGTGGCACCACACCTTGCCAATTGCGAGGCGCTGGCGAACTACTTAAAGTGTGTAAAGACCGCATCTCTGAAAAACCTCATACGGTAACCGCTGATGGTAATTTTTCATGGGAAGAAGTTGAGTGCTTAGGCGCATGTACCAACGCACCAATGGTGCAGGTGGTAAAAGATGTCTATGAAGATTTGACACCGCAAAGCCTCAATAAATTGATTGATGATTTTGAAGCTGGCCGCACACCGCGCACAGGCCCACAAATCGAGCGTCAATTCTCAGCTCCTCAAGGCGGTTTTACGTCTTTAACCGATCCTGCCCTTTATGATGGTTCTGCCAAGCAAGGCATCGCCACTAAAGCAGCCCCGAAAAAAGCTAAAGCCAAAAAAGCCGCGCCGAAGAAAGCCGCAGCAAAAACAGTTGCCAAAAAAGCAGCCACCAAAGTTACAACATCGCCTGCAACCAGCTTGGACGATAAGGACCGCCCACAGGCTTTAAAAGTCGCGCGCGCAGGTGGCCCAGATGATTTGAAACTGATTTCAGGTGTTGGACCAAAGATTGAAGGTATTTTGCACGGTCTTGGTATCTTCCATTTTGACCAGATTGCAAGCTGGAAGAAAAAAGAACGTGAATGGGTCGATGGATATTTGCGCTTTAAAGGTCGAATTGATCGCGATCAATGGATTAAGCAG
>JALWJW010000337.1 GCA_026996935.1 Hyphomicrobiales bacterium | reverse complement strand
AATGCCCATTTTATGCTCAATGCCAATGGCTTTGACATCATTGCGCTTATCGGGATTGCCGTTTTCATCCAGTAAAAATTTCGGCACTAGGAACAACGAAATACCGCGATACCCTTCTGGCGCATCGGGCAGGCGGGCCAAAACAAAATGAATGATGTTTTCGGTTAAATCATGCTCGCCATAAGTGATAAAAATTTTGGTACCAGAAACAGCATAAGTACCATCACCATTAGGTGTGGCTTTGGTTTTAAGCAAACCCAAATCAGACCCGGCCCCTGATTCGGTCAGGCACATGGTGCCCGTCCATTTGCCCGAAATCATATTGGCGAGATATTTGTTTTTGAGATCATCAGTGCCATATTTACCCAGCGCATTGACCGCGCTTTGCGTCAACAAAGGTCCGATGCCAAACGCCCCCGCCGCCGTGTTCCAAAGTTCTTGCCCGGCAAGGCCGATCATTGTCGGCAAACCTTGCCCGCCATATCCCTCATCGCACGGCAATGCGGCCCAACCTGCCTGCGTCCATTGTTTATAGGCATCAATCCAGCCAGGCGCGGTGGTGACATTATGGGTTTTAGGATCAAGTTTTGCCCCCACTTCATCACCAACCCGATTGAGCGGGGCAATCACATCACGGGCAAATTTGCTTGCCTCCTCTAAAATCGCATCAAGCAGATCAATGGAAAGGTCGTTAAACACACCACTTTCAATAATTGCCTCTATTCCGATGATGTCTTTGAGAACGTGTTTTTGGTCTTCGATTTGGGGGGTATACATGCTATTGAGGGTCCCTTAAATTCATTTTGTTTTGTAAAGTTTAAGGCCTGTTGCGGCAAATGAAAAGAACCAAAGACATATCAATTTTAGCCAGCCATTTGCGTGCAGGGGGGCTGGTGGCCTTTCCAACCGAAACGGTTTATGGCTTGGGCGCAGATGCGCGCGATGATAACGCGGTCGCTGCCATTTATGCCGCTAAAGGGCGACCGCAATTTAATCCGCTCATTGTCCATGTTGATCGTTTTGAAACAGCGCAAAAATACGGTGTGTTCAGCGAAACGGCAACTAGATTGGCAAACCACTTTTGGCCCGGCCCCTTAACGCTGGTGCTACCACGGGTTGAAAACTGCCCCATTTCATTATTGGCCTCAGCAGGGCTTGATAGCTTGGCCATTCGTGTACCAGCGCACCCCTTGGCGCAGGAGTTGTTGATGCAATATGGCGGCCCGCTTGTTGCCCCCAGCGCCAACCCTTCAGGCCAAATCAGCCCGACTAAAGCCAGCCACGTTGTCGCGGGTTTGGGTGATAAAGTGGATTATGTCCTTGATGGCGGTGATTGCGCGGTGGGTGTGGAATCAACCATTGTGTCGTGTCTTGGTGACGTGCCTGTTATTTTGCGCCACGGCGGTTTGGTGCGCGGTGATATTGAACAGGTCTTAGGTTTTGAAATTTTCGATGGGGCCGATGCGCCAAGTGCGCCCTCTGCCCCCGGTCAACTCACCAGCCATTATGCCCCCAGCGCCACCATGCGCTTAAACGCCACCAGCTTGCAGGATGGTGAAGCCTTATTAGGCTTTGGCGACATCGGGCCTTTGCAGCCAAAAATCAGCTTGAACCTGTCCCCCAAAGGTGATCTGCAACAGGCCGCCGCCAATCTGTTTGCGATGATGACACGTCTTGATGAAATGCTCGATGAAGGAGACGTCAAAAAAATCGCCGTTAGTCCTATTCCCAACCATGGTTTGGGCGAGGCCATTAATGACCGTTTGAACCGCGCCGCTGCGCCCCGTTCAAGACGAGAAGGTTCAGACCAAAAAAGTTCAGGACAAGACAAATGACAGACATTCTTTCTCAATGTGCTCAAATTGTTGGTGATAAAAACGTCATCACAGACGCAAATGACCAGGCCCCTTATCTTGATGAACCACGCAAAAAGTTCCACGGCAAAGCAGCCGCCATTGTCTTGCCAAAGACCACGCAAGAAGTGGCGGACATATTAAAACTTGCCAATGAAACAGGCACGCAAATTGTACCACAAGGCGGCAATACCGGTCTTGTTGGTGGGCAGGTGCCAGATGAAAGTGGCAAGCAAATTGTTTTGTCCCTTAAAAGGCTAAACCAAATCCGCAGCGTTGATCCTGAACAAAATTCTATGGTGCTGGAAGCAGGTGTCATTCTGCAAAAAGCTCAAGAGATTGCAGCGGAAAATGATCGGCTGTTTCCTTTAAGTCTTGCCGCGCAAGGCACCTGCACCATTGGCGGCAATTTGGCCAGCAATGCGGGCGGGCTAAATGTCGTTGCTTACGGCAATGCGCGTGAATTATGTTTGGGGTTGGAAGTGGTCATGGCCGATGGTCGTATTTGGGACGGTTTGAACACCTTGCGAAAAAACAACACGGGCTATGATTTAAAAAACCTGTTCATTGGTTCTGAAGGAACTCTAGGCATCATTACGGCCGCCGCGTTAAAGTTATTTCCAGCACAAAACTCAAAAGCCACTGCCTTTGTGGCCATCAAGGAACCAAAACAGGCTTTGGCGCTGCTTAATATGGCCCAGCAATTCAGCGGCAATCGCGTCACCACAATTGAGTTGATGCCGCGCATTGGCATTGCAATGACCGTCACCCACAAACAAACCAAAGACCCGTTTGCAGAGCCTTATCCGTGGTATGTATTGCTGGAGTTTTCATCGCCCCAAATGGGAGACGGTATCGAACAAGCCATGCTGGCAACATTAG
>JALWJW010000336.1 GCA_026996935.1 Hyphomicrobiales bacterium | reverse complement strand
GTCTATTCCATTGCAGAACTTGTACGCAGACAAAGTGGTGGGGCCGCTGTTATTATGGGAAATTTGTCACCGCGTACACGTAATGCGCAAGTTGAACTTTATCAATCCGGTGAGGTTGATTATCTGGTAGCCACTGATGCGATTGGCATGGGGCTTAATATGGAAATTGATCATGTGGCATTTTCGGCGTTGCGAAAATATGATGGAGTTTCGCATCGCCCCCTGACTTTGGCTGAGATGGGGCAGATTTCCGGGCGGGCTGGTCGTTATCAAAATGATGGAACATTTGGTGTTAGTGGTGCGGTGCGTGAATTGGACATTGAAGCGGTTGCGGCGTTGGAGGATCATGATTTTGATACAGTCAAGGTTTTGCAATGGCGCAATCAAAATTTAAACTTTTCCAGTGTTGAGCGTTTAAAGGCCAGTTTGCTGGCAAGCCCGAATCGACCGGAATTGACTCGAGCAAGATACGGGGCAGACTTTGCGGCGTTGGATATTTTGTCGGTTGATGAACAGGTAAAATCAAAAATTTCTAATCGCAGTGATGTAGAAAGATTATGGGATGTATGCCAGTTGCCCGATTACAGAAATATTTCCGGTCATGACCATGCGGGTATTATCTTAAGAATTTTTGATTATTTAAGTGGTCCTGCAAATACTATTGATGAAGACTGGTTTTCGCGGCAATTGAACCACTGTAATAAAATATCAGGTGATATTGACACAATTTCGAACAGAATTTCCCATATACGAACGTGGACTTTTGTGGCAAACCGTTCTGGATGGTTAAAAGACCCATTTGGCTGGCGTGAGCAGGCAAGGGAAATTGAGGATAAACTGTCAGATGCTTTGCATGAAGCACTGATACAAAGATTTATTGATCGGGCGACATCATTGTTGATGAAAAAATTACGCCAAAGGGAAGAAGTAATGTCATCTGTAGAAGAAAATGGTTCAGTTGTTGTTGAGGGCCAGGAAATTGGAACACTTTCGGGCTTTAGGTTTTCATCAAAACTCACAGAGGATTCTGCTAATGCAGAATTAAAGTCAGAAGCAAATAAAGTTGTTACTCAAGAAATTGCAGCGCGCGCAGGCGCGTTGATAGCGGTGCCGGATCAAGACCTCAGTTTGTCTTCTACGGGTAAAATTGTGTGGCAAGGGGCTGAGATTGCCAAAATTCAAGCCAGTGACAATATTCTCAAGCCGGCAATTGTTGTTTTAGCTGATGATTATTTAGAGAGCTCTGATAAAGAGGCCGTTGAATTTAGATTGCAAAAGTTTTTAGAACGCCATATCGCCGGATTGTTGCAACCGTTGATTAATTTGGTTGAAGATGAAAGTCTTACTGGTCTGGCAAAAGGGGTCGGTTTTCAATTGGTGGAAAATCTGGGTGTTCTGGCGCGCAGTTCTGTCGCCAATGATATTAAAGCGCTTGATCAGGCAGCACGCAGTAGTTTGCGTAAACATGGTATCCGCTTTGGCGCGTTTCATATTTTTATTCCGGTTTTGCTTAAACCTGCGGCAACTCAATTGCGATTATTACTGTGGGCGCTTCAGAAAGAAAAAAGCGACGGGTTGAATATTGAAAATCTTCCTGCAGTGCCAGGTCAGGGTTTAACTTCAGCCAGTTTGGAAGAAGATGGGCAGCAGGAAGATTTTGTGAATTATTATCTTACAGCGGGCTTTAAAGTTTGTGGTAGCCGAATTGTTCGCGTTGATATGCTTGAGCGGTTGGGAGATATGATTAGAGAGCGTGTGTTCTGGCGGCCGGTTTCAGAATTGCAAACACGTCCTGAAGGTTCTGTTGAAGGGGGCGGGTTTAGTGTTGTGCCTGACATGATGTCCTTGGTGGGGTGTTCAGGCGAGGTTTTTTCAGGCATTTTAAAGGCTTTAGGGTTTAAAGCTGAAGTGCGTCCTTTACCACCTGAAGAGGTAAAAAGTGCTGCACCTGAAGGGGTAGAAGATGTTGCTAAAGATGTTAAAGAAGCAGATATTGTTGAAACTGAAACCAAAAAACGTGATGAAACTAAAACTGATAGCCGGGATAAATCTCAGTCTGAGATAGAGCTGGCTTTGTCGGATGAAAAACCGGTAGATGAAAAACAAGCTGAACCGGCAACATTTGAAGTGTGGTGGCCTAAAGATACAGGTCCTTTCCGGCAAAAACGAAGCGCTCAAAAGTCAGGTTCAAGGCCTGCAAAGCAGGCTAGTGGCAAAAAACATCAGGCAGGAAATAAACAGCATAAGTCTGGCAAAGCAAATTATGCCAAAAAATCTAAACCATCTCGGCCGGTTCGGACGGAAGATTCGCCGTTTGCCGCCCTTGAAGCATTAAAAAACAGCCTGAAAAAGTGATCTTTGCGTAAAAAGTAATAAATTTGATGGTTTTTACTCCCCTGCATCATTTTTGCACGTGCACACTTGTTCGTGTCCTGCTATATGCAAGGCAATTATAAACGCAAAAATTGCGTAAGGAGTTGTTAAACCCATGACTTATATTGTTGTCGATAACTGCATCAAATGTAAATACACTGATTGTGTCGAAGTTTGCCCTGTCGATTGTTTTTACGAAGGTGAAAACATGCTGGTCATCCATCCTGATGAATGTATTGATTGTGGTGTTTGTGAACCAGAATGCCCCGCAGAGGCTATTTTGCCAGATACAGAGCCCGGGCTAGAGAAATTTCTTGAAATTAATACCAAGTTTGCTGATATTTGGCCAAATATAACAGCTCAAAAACCGC
>JALWJW010000335.1 GCA_026996935.1 Hyphomicrobiales bacterium | reverse complement strand
AGTATTTCTCTCGCAATCGGTAGCCTCATTTGGCAGACATGCACTAAAGGCAGATATAGGCACATATTTTGCATGGCAATCACATGACAATCATAAGGCTGTTCCATTTTGGAGCGCCAATCTGTGTCTTCGGAGTAATGCCATGCGAGAGTCTGTTTATATTCAAGAGCCAACCAACTGGATTGGGGTCTTGATAAAGTCTCTGGCAATCATCGGGCTTGTCGGTTTCACTAATTTTGGTTTTTACGACCGGATTGAGCTTTTATATATGTCATCGCGCTGGTTCACGCTGGTATTTTACCTGGGCATGTGGGCAACGTCTTTCGTTGCTTTATTTATAGCTGCCTTTCAACCCAATAAATATGTGCGTCTGGCCTGGGCGGTGCTGTTATCAATTTCGGCAACAACAGCGTTTGTTTACACCAGTGTTTCCGGCTCTGATCTTTCCGTGTTCGATGCCATGTCATTATGGGCTGCACGCCACGAGGCAGGGCGCGCTTTTGAGTTTTATAAATCTGGTATCATCGGGGCTGTAATTGTTTTTATTGCCAGTTTTGCAATTATAGCGCTGCCGCCAGTGCCTAAAAACAGATGGGCAGCATTAAGCCTGAAGTGGCTGGCCTGGACACCAGTAATGCCGGTTTTGCTTATTGCCGCAATTATTTTCATTAAAGAGGGCGGTGGTTCCCAGGCTATGCCAAGCCAGTTTCAACCCTTGGCAGTAGGCTTTGTGGCGGCTGTTAAGGTTGCCAGCCATGAACTTCCAGCCCATCGCAGCGTTAAACTCAAAGCAGATAAAAAGCAGCGCTTAAAGAATGTTGTGATGTTAATAGATGAAAGCGTGCGACCTGATTATTTAAACTGGAAAACAGGCAATGCCGCTACTCCGAATCTGGCATTAAACGCTAACAAAATCATCAATTTTGGCAATGCGGTATCAGGGGGAAATTGTTCAAGTTACTCAAATGCCCTGTTGCGTTTTGGCGGTACTCAACAAAATATTGTGAAGTCGATAACGAGTAACCCGACCATCTGGCAATATGCCAAAGCAGCAGGTTATAGAACTGTTTATATCGATGGCCAATCAGGGTTAAACAAAAACCCTGGAATGCTGCAAAACTTTATGACAATACCTGAAACAGAAAGCATTGACAGATTTGTCCGCTTTAAGGACATTCCCAATCCGCAACTGGATTTTAAACTTCTTGAGGTTATTCAAAAAGAGTTATCCGGTGATGTTCCAGTGTTTATTTATGCCAATAAAAACGGCGCTCATTTCCCTTATGATGAAGGCTATCCCAAGTCTGAAACTGTATTTGAACCAACGGTTACCCAGATGGGCGAAGACAATCTTCAGACGCGCGTGAACTCTTATAGTAACGTCATTCGCTGGTCGGTTGACCGATTCTTTAAAGATTTTTTTCAAAAAATAGATCTAAGCAAAACGGCTGTTATTTATACATCTGACCACGGTCAGGCTGTTTTTAATGGCAAACTTACCCATTGCAGTGTTAATGATCCAGACCCGCGCGAAGGACTGGTTCCAATGCTTGTAATGACGGGTGACAGCGAGTTGAAAAACAAGTTTGCTGTTGGCGCAAAGTTAAATCAGGCTAAAACCAGTCACTTTATGATTCGCCCAACTATTTTGATGTTAATGGGCTATAATCGGCAGGAAATCGCCAGAATGTATGGCCCTTCTTTGTTAGAGCCAGCGCCGGAAAACCCCCAATTTACATCAGGTGATGTTTTTGGAGTTTTTGCAAAAAAAGTGCGCTGGACACCACTTGATCTTAGCAAGAAATATCTTGAGCTTGCTAAACCTCTTTTACCTTCTTCGCGAAAACTGGTCCGGGCACCTTATAATAGTAGGTTATAAACCAGATAACGATAGGTTATGAACTGGATTCATTGAAATTGGTTTATTTGGGTCCAGCACCTGTTGCACCTTAGGGCCAAATGTCTAATATAGTTGCAGCCAGAATTAAGTTAAGACATAGTATTCTGGTAAAAAGGGATCATGGCGTTTCGACGCTGTAATAATACTGTCATTTGAGACAGCAATAATGATTCAGGGAATAATCCTTGAAAATCCTAAACGGAGGAAAATATGAGTAAATCAAAAACTTCAGCACTTAAAACAGTGCTGGCTGCAAAAGAGTTTAACCGTCGCAGCGTGCTAAAAGCTGGCGCTGCTGTAGGCGCTGTTGCTGTTTCTGCACCCGGCATCGTATCAAGTGCATACGCTGCTTCTGGTGAAGTTAATCTGCTGGATTGGTCTGATTACTGGCCAAAAGAAATGCTTGCAGACTTCACAAGCAAAACAGGCATTAAGGTGAACTACACCGGTTATGGCTCAAACGAAGAACTCATCAACAAAATGAAGGCTTCTAAAGGTTCTGGTGCTGATATTATTGGCCCAACCAATAACCGTAATCTACAGTGGGCACCACTTGATCTTTTGCAACCTTGGGACATGAAACGTGTGCCAATTGAAAATGCAAACCCTGCAATGGCTAAAATTGGACCAACCGGCTGGAACTTTAATGGTAAGGGTTCTACATGGCTTCCTCATATCTGGGGTACAGAAGGAATGGGCTGGCGTACTGATCTTTGGGCACCAAAAGATGGTGGACCAAGTTATGGTGATTCATGGGCAGAAGAAAATGCCGGTAAAACCATGATTCGTGCCCATTCAGGTATGTTAGGCGCTGGTCTTTACATGGAAACCATTGGTGCTTTGGAT
>JALWJW010000334.1 GCA_026996935.1 Hyphomicrobiales bacterium | reverse complement strand
CCTGACCGAACAAAACTGCCTCATCACCGGTTTTCCATTGCCGATATTTTTGCAAAATGTGCCTGAATAAATCAGATTGCAAATGCCCCTCTAGCCACTGATGCAAAAACGGCAGATCAAGCCTGTCAAACCATGTGCGATCCACATTAGCAAATTGGCGCACAAACGGAAAAATCGCATAATCAGCCAGCATCGGCTTTGCACCAAACAATTGCCCATATGGCTCTAACTGCTCATTAAGTCTGCTTAAGAACACCACCCCTTGATCGCGCTGATCGCTGGTGTTTTCATCAGGGTATCGATTACCATATTTATAGCGATCTAGGTTTTTCTTAAACGAACCATCTACCTGGCCGATCAATTCAAACATTGCCGCCAGCGTTACCTCATCACCCAACCAACCATAAGGGTCATGAACCCCCAAAGCCCATTTCATAATATCCAAGCTTTCATCAATCACCTGACCTGATGACAATTGCAGCACGGGCACCGTTGCTTTGGGCGAAATATCAAGCATTTCTTGCGGCTTATCACGCAAGACAACTTCGCGCAGCATCACGGCTTGCTGACTGGCAAAAATCGCCAACCTTGCACGCATGGCATAGGGACAGCGACGAAACGAATATAATATGGGTAATTGTTGATTCATCACACCACCTTGGCAAATTTAGCCGTTGTTTTCAAATATTGGTCGCAAGTAGCATGTTGCATTGCAACATTTATTGTATAATGTGATGAGCAGTAAATTTCAGACAAGCAACTTTGGCAGAGAAAATGACAAAAAAACAAGACAATCAATTCCAGAAAGATTCAGGAAAAATTATCCTCGACAATCTGGTTGAACTCACAAAAACCGCCGTGAGTGATGTGGAAGCCTTGTACGAACAAGCCAGAGCATGTCTTGCCGAACGCGTTTGGGACTATGACGACAATCGCTTTTCAACCAGTCTCATGGAACGCGAACAACATGCTGTACACGGTCTGGCCTGGCTTGGCACCTATGTTGAAACCCTGCGCCAAATGTCGCTTTATATTGAACGCTTGGAAGCAGACGGAAAACTTGGCGAGATTGAGCAATTACTCACACAAATTATTTTTGGTGAATACCTCAACCACATCGCTGGCGGTATCCCGATGAACCAAGGCGAAATTGTCCGCCCTGCCGCGCTCGATTTAAGCCGCCATGACACCTATGTTTTGTTTGGTGGCAATACGGGCGAACTTACCCGCTTTGGCAACACCGCCATTGCCCGCGCCCGTCTTGCAACACTGCTGGTTGAAAGCGCTGCAAACCTCACCTTTGGGGATTGCGGACTTGATGACATGATGGAACAAATGCGCGCCGAAATGCGTCGTTTTGTTGAAGATAAAGTCACCCCGCATGCCCATGAGTGGCATCTAAAAAATGACTACGTTCCAATGGAAGTCATTGACGAATTAGCCGAGTTAGGCGTTTTTGCCCTGACATTGCCTGAAGAATATGGCGGCATGGAAATGGGCAAAGAAGCCATGTGTGTGGTTTCAGAAGAATTATCGCGCGGCTATATTGCTGTTGGCTCGCTTGGTACCCGTTCAGAAATTGCCGCCGAATTGATTATGCAAGGTGGTACCGATGAGCAAAAAGCCTATTGGCTACCCAAAATTGCCGCTGGTGAAATTCTGCCCACCGCTGTTTTCACTGAGCCCAATACCGGTTCAGACCTTGCATCACTCAAAACTCGCGCTGTTAAAGAGGGCGACAAATACATCGTCACTGGCAACAAAACATGGATCACCCATCCTGTACGCGCCGATGTTATGACGTTACTGGTACGCACCAATCCCGATGAAAAAGGCTATCGCGGCCTGTCAATGCTATTGGCTGAAAAACCACGCGGCACCGATGAAGTCCCTTTTCCTGCCGATGGCATGAGTGGCAGCGAGATCGAAGTTTTAGGCTATCGCGGTATGAAAGAATACGAATTGGCCTTTGATGGTTTTGAAGTCAAAGCTGAGAATTTACTTGGTGGGCAAGAGGGCAACGGCTTTAAACAGTTGATGAAAACTTTTGAAGCCGCACGCATTCAAACCGCAGGCCGCGCCATTGGGGTGGCTCAAAATGCTCTTGAACTTGGTCTCACTTATGCAACTGAGCGGATTCAATTTGGCAAACCAATCATCTCATTTCCGCGCATTTCTGATAAACTGGCTATGATGGCAGCAGAAATTATGGCCGCACGCCAATTGGTTTATTTCTCAGCCCGCGAAAAAGATGCAGGCAGACGCTGTGATCTTGAAGCTGGCATGGCCAAACTGCTTGGCGCTCGCGTTGCATGGGCCGCTGCTGATAATGCCTTACAAATTCATGGCGGCAATGGCTTTGCTCTTGAATATCAGATCAGTCGCGTTTTGGCCGATGCTCGCATCCTTAATATCTTTGAAGGGGCCGGCGAAATTCAAGCCCAGGTCATCGCCCGCCGCTTGCTGGAGAGTAAAGACTAAAAAAACTTCACGCCCCACCACCACGACAAAAAACACTAAAAGCGGCAAATTGCCCTTCAGTTTTCTATTGCCAACAAGGCAAAGATTGTCATATTAGAATATGATAATTTAATGGGCGTGCGATATAATCGCTCTACCTCAAAATTGTTTCACCTCAAGACTTGGAGATAAAATGGCATACGATTTTAACGGTACTGAAATTGAAACAACCCCAACTGGTTATCTCGTAAATTCAGAAGATTGGACCAAGGAACTTGGTGCCCATATGGCCGCCGCTGATGGTATTGAACTTACAGATCGCCACTGGGACCTTATCAACTTCTTGCGTGATGAATACGTCGACAAAGGTGCAAACCCAAATACCCGCAATATTGTTAAAGCAATGAGCAAAGCCTGGGGCGAAAAACTTTCGCAAAAAGATGTTTACGCCTTGTTTAACGGCGATCCATCAAAACTAGCCGGCAAATATGCAGGTACCCCGGAAAGTAAACGCAAGGGTGGGTATTAAAGCAGATCGCGTTTAAATGGATTTAAGCATCCGCTTAGCGGTTAAATAAATTCAATTTAACGCAACACGCACCTATCCAACCAATAAAAATAATTGATATCTCAACGCATAACGCGTTGTAAAAAAAAGCCGCGCTGGGAGATTCCAACGCGGCTTTTTCAATTGTTTTGCAATAGCAATTAAAGCACAACCACTTTCGTACCCATACGGGTTTTATTGTAAAGGTCGATAACTTCTTCGTTTAACATCCGAATACAACCACTTGATTGCGCCTTACCGATTGAAGCAGGATTATTCGTGCCATGAATACGATAAAGCGTATCACGCTTACCTTTATACAGATATAGCGCCCGTGCCCCAAGTGGGTTGTTTGGACCACCTTCCATAACAGCGGGCAATTGACGCCCATATTGCTTCAATTCACGCGCAATCATTTCTGCCGGTGGACGCCATGTCGGCCATTCAACTTTTCGACGAATATTAGCAACACCAGACCACTCAAAACCCGCGCGCCCGACACCAATGCCATATTTAATGGCTTTGCCACCCGGCAGTACTTTATACAGGCGACGCTCTGAGGTTTTAATGATAATTGTTCCAACTTTTTCCTTGGTAGAAAATGACACAATTTCCTTACCACGATAAGTTGAGCGACCAGATCCAGAGCCAAGACCACTAACAAAGTTAAATTTTGTTCTTGCCAAAGCCGGCTGACTAATCAGTAAACCGGCAGTACCTGCCATCAAAAAATTTCGGCGACTTACATTTTTATTTTTCATCATATTTCTCACTCATCATTTTTGTTTATGAGTCAAATTTACAAAACTCTAAGAACACTTCTAAGAGTTTGTGGTTAATTTTAAGTTGTTAAATAAAAACTGAAAATCAATTCAACTGGCGACAAAGCGCATAAAGATCAACCGAACGGTTGCAGGGTTGCGCATTTTGAGCAAAAAGTTTTGATAATTTCTGGTCTCTCAACCGTGGTTTATACGATACAGCAGCGCTAGGTCCATCACCGATCGGTAATAAAACAAAACGAACCTGTGTAATAGCCCGGTTTATAACCGCCTTGGTGCATTGTTTTTTCTGGCAATCTTCTTTGCAAGGCCCAGACACAGCAA
Source organism: Hyphomicrobiales bacterium (assembly GCA_026996935.1). Lineage (GTDB taxonomy): Bacteria > Pseudomonadota > Alphaproteobacteria > Rhizobiales > Aestuariivirgaceae > JALWJW01. Next base: position 7,494 of record JALWJW010000334.1, on the reverse strand, counting down.
AAAACTTGGATAGATCTTCGGTTTTCGAATAATCCCCAGTCGTATCAGTTTTTCCAATTATGTCAGAGTTTAAAGGAGCAACCGGCACTGCGGTCATGTTTTTGACCGGCTTTTCAACCAGTGTTTCAATTGGCTGTTTTTGAGCTGTTCCAACCTTACTCGCAGCAAGGCACGGCCCTGCCAAAGAGGCAACGACGATCAAAAACGCAACAAATTGAGATGCAATACGCATGAAAAACCCGATTCTATGGAGGGTCAATCATATCAGAATCCGACAAAAATAAAAAGTCAGCGCCTATCACAAGCCCGTGAGTTACAAACCTGCGGGCCCCAGGCATATGATAAGCGCCAACGAAAAGTCTGACTTAAACCGTTACTTGTTTTGGCGGTTTTCAATCAAGTCATCAACCACGCTTGGGTCTGCCAAAGTTGAGGTATCACCAAGGTTGGAATAATCATTCTCGGCAATTTTGCGTAAAATCCGCCGCATAATTTTACCCGAACGGGTTTTTGGCAATCCTGGTGCAAATTGCAATGCATCAGGCGTTGCAATCGGGCCAATTTCTTTACGCACCCAGGTGCGCAACTCCTGACGCAAGGCATCAGATTCCTTTTCACCAGCCATTAAAGTAACGTAGCAATAAATACCCTGCCCCTTAATGTCATGAGGATAACCAACAACGGCGGCCTCTGAAACTTTTGGATGCGCCACAAGTGCTGACTCCACTTCAGCGGTCCCCATACGATGCCCCGACACATTGATAACATCATCAACCCGCCCCGTAATCCAATAATAACCGTCTTTATCACGCCGACAGCCATCACCCGTAAAATACGATCCCTTATAAGTGGCAAAATAGGTTTCAACAAACCGCTTATGGTCACCATAAACCGAGCGCATTTGCCCCGGCCATGAATCTTTAATAATTAAATTTCCCTCGGCAACCCCTTCAAGTTCAACCCCGTCAGCATCAACCAGCGCAGGATCAACCCCAAAGAAAGGCCGCGTTGCAGAACCAGGTTTCATTTTTGTGGCACCTGGCAACGGTGAAATCATTATGCCGCCAGTTTCTGTTTGCCACCATGTATCGACAATCGGGCATTTTTTCTTACCAACAACATTATAATACCATTCCCAGGCCTCAGGGTTGATCGGTTCGCCAACTGAACCGAGCAAACGCAGGCTTTTGAGCGAACATTTTTCAACAAACTCATCACCGGCCCCCATAAGTGCGCGCAACGCGGTTGGTGCTGTATAAAAAGTATTGACCTTATGTTTATCAACCACCTGCCAGAAGCGTGATGCATCAGGATAATTCGGCACCCCTTCAAACATCAACGTGATCGCACCATTAGCCAGCGGCCCATAAACGATATAACTGTGACCGGTCACCCAGCCTACATCAGCCGTACACCAGTAAACATCACCATCATGGTAATCAAACACATATTCATGGGTCATGGCGGCATAAACCAGATACCCGCCTGTAGTATGTAAAACGCCTTTTGGCTGACCTGTTGAACCAGAAGTATAAAGAATGAACAGCGGATCTTCTGCCTTCATTTTAGCTGGCGCACATGTGGGTTTGGCCTTAGCCATTTCATCATGGTACCAAAGGTCACGACTATCATCCCAGTCAATCGCCCCGCCGGTACGGCGTACAACCAGAACATTTTTCACTTTTGTGCCTGATTTGGCCGCAATTTTTATCGCTTCATCGCAATTGGCTTTCAGTGGAATTGGCTTTCCGCCACGCAATCCTTCATCTGCGGTTATGATAAAAGTAGAATCACAACCATCAATGCGACCTGCCAAGGCATCGGGTGAAAAACCGCCAAATACAATGGAGTGAACCGCCCCGATACGCGCACAAGCCAACATGGCAAAAGCAGCTTCCGGGATCATCGGCATATAGATTGTGACCCGATCACCTTTTTTAACGCCATTGGATTTCATCACATTGGCAAGACGACAAACATGCTCATAAAGCTCATTATAGGTGATCTTTTTATCGTAATACGGGTCATCACCTTCCCAGATAATCGCTATTTGATCGCCTCGTTTTTTCAAGTGACGGTCAATGCAATTATAAGAGACATTGGTCACCCCATCTTCAAACCACTTGATTGAGACGTTAGGATATTCATAAGAAACATTTTTGACCTTTTTATAGGGCTTAAACCAGTCAATCCGCTTGCCTTGCTTTTTCCAGAATTTATCAGGGTTTTTGATTGATGCGGCATACATCTTCTCATATCCCTCATTATCAATATGAGCGCGTTTTTTCCACGCAGCAGGCACTTTATATGTTTTTGATGCGGACATTATCTGCTTCTCCCTTAAGTATTCAATTATTGGCAACTATTATGTCGAAAATTTTTCTTTTTTCAATGCGCCTTCTGTCTAGGTCAGAACTTGTTGGTTCACGAACTTTCAGGGTTCTTTAACAACCATTTCCAAACCGTAATTTCCACCGATTGAAACAATCCCGCCTTGGCATAAGGATCACGCCCTGCCAAATCTTCAATCTCAGCTCGATCTGCCGCTTCAATCACCAACATAGAGCCGATTGGCGTATCATCATCATCAGTGAACGGACCACCAGCTTTTAATTTATCACCAAGCCCGGCCAAAAATTCCAGGTGTGCAGGGCGGTTTTCCATTCGCACATCAAGATGATTGACTTTATCCTTACAAATGACCGTAAATAACATTTTTTAGTCCTTAAATAGTCTATTCGATTTCTGATCTCATCGGCCGCGCCAGCAATTCCTGCATTTCATCGTCGGGCGTCGATGAGCCAGCCACAATATTATGCACCGCCTGACAAATTGGCATTTCAATACCCTCGCGTTTGGCAATGTCCACCACAATCCCAGCGGTAAACACCCCTTCACTCACCCCGTGCCGCGTCCCTAAAATATCATCAAGACTTTGGCCCTGGCCCAAATAAAACCCAAGCGAATAATTACGCGACTTCATCGAGCTGGCAGTAAGGGTCAGATCACCAAAACCAGAAAGCCCCAACAATGTTTCAGGCTTTGCCCCCATAATTTTACCCAACCGTGATAATTCAGAAAACGCCCGCGTTATCAGCGCCGCACGGCAAGAATCGCCTAATTTTTTACCATCAGAAATCCCGCAGGCAATAGCCAGCACATTTTTAACCGCCCCGCCAATCTGTACGCCCATAATATCATCTGAGGAATAAATTCTAAAATTGCGATAACCAATGGCTTTAGCCACATCTTTGGCTTCCTCAACACTTGGTCCAGCTAAAGTAACAGCCGTCGGCAATCCCTTAACCACATCATCGGCAAATGATGGCCCTGACAAAACATAGGGCTGCAAATGCGCGCCTGCCTGCGCTAAAACCTGACTCATAAAAAGCCCCGTTGACTGCTCAATACCTTTTGAGCAAATCAGGGCAGGAGTACCTGCTTTAATATACTTGCCGAGCAATTCCAACGTTGCCCGCTGGGCTTGTGCGGGAGAAACCAGCAATACAACATCACACGTTTCAAGCGCTTCGGGCTCACTGGTCGCCACAATATTATCTGGCAAAGCACAGCCTGCCAAATATTTGGCATTTTCGCGCGTCTCTTGAATTTCTTTTGCCAATATTTCATCGCGCGCCCACAACACCACATTACGGCCAGCCCGGGCAATGGTCGCAGCAAGTGCCGTGCCCCATGAGCCTGCCCCAATCACGCCTACTTTTTCAATATCAGCCAATTCATCATCCATTATTTGTTACGTGCTAACGCATTTACTCTTTTGCACATGAACACTCTCGCACCTTAAAACTCCTATGCCTTAACACCAGCAAAAGGCATCGGTACCCCGTCAGGGTCAAGCGGCCAGCGCGCCCGCGCCGACATATCAAGCCCGTCAACATCACCGCGCGCCAAACGCAACGCCCCAACATAAGCGATCATTGCCGCATTATCTGTACACAATTCAATCGGCGGCACAATCAGGTGATAATTTTTATCATGGCAAATATAGTCCAAACCATTACGCAAATGCTGGTTAGCCGCCACGCCCCCTGCAACCACTAAAGTTTTTTGCTCAACATTCCCATGAGCATCAGCAAACATATCCATCGCATTGCCCAATCGGTCTGTCACCGTATCAACCACAGCGCGCTGAAACCCTGCACAAATATCACTCACATCTGTTTGAGAAATATCATCCAGCTTTTGCGCTTGCTGGCGCACTGCTGTTTTAAGGCCGGAAAACGAGAAATCGCACCCCTCTTTCCCTTTTAAAGGTCGCGGAAACTTAAAACGGCTTTCATCACCACTTTGCGCTGCCTGCTCAACCGCAGGGCCGCCCGGATAGCCCAAATTTAATAGTTTTGCTGTTTTATCAAACGCCTCGCCCAAGGCATCATCAATAGTCGTTCCAAGTCGCTTGTATTGACCAATCGCGTCAACACTGACAATTTGCGTGTGACCACCCGAAACCAAAAGCAATAAATAAGGCGGTTTTAGCCCTTGCGTCAAACCCGGGGTCAACGCATGACCTTCAAGGTGATTAACCCCAATGAATGGCAAATCATGGGCCATGGCAATGGCCTTGGCACTCATCATCCCCACAAGCAACCCACCAACAAGGCCCGGCCCTGCCGTCACTGCAACGCCATCAAGCTGATGAAACTTTAAATTGGCATCACTCATTGCCCGTTTAATCAGGCCATCAATATGAGAAATATGAGCCCGTGCCGCCAATTCTGGCACCACCCCTCCATAAATTGCATGATCGGCAGTTTGAGAATGAACCACATTAGATAAAGTGTGCGCATCATCATCTGACACAGATAAACGAACCACTGAAGCAGCCGTTTCATCACATGAAGATTCAATCCCTAATACTGTGAGGCATTTTGACATTAAAATAGTTGCTTTCATCTGTTGCACAAACGATTATAGTGCGAGCAAATCACTCATGCTTTAGGACACAAAAATTGCCTGCACGCAAACTGAAAATTGGCACCCGTGGCTCAAAACTTGCCCTTGCCCAAGCCTATGAAACCCGTAAAAAGCTTATGGCAGCTCACCGATACCAAGAATCTGACATCGAAATCGTCATTATTAAAACCACAGGCGACCGTGTACAAGATCGCGCTTTATCAGAAATTGGCGGTAAAGGCCTGTTCACCAAAGAAATCGAAGAAGCCCTGTTTGACAAAACAATCGACCTTGCTGTCCACTCAATGAAAGACATGCCCGCTATCTTGCCCGATGGCTTAATCATGGCAGGCTTATTAGAGCGCGAAGACCCACGCGATGCCTTCATTTCAAACACTGCATCATCTTTAATGGATTTACCTCAAGGGGCAAAATTGGGCTCTTCCTCTGTTCGCCGCGCCGCGCAGGTGCGAGCTTTGCGCCCCGATTTAGAAATCGTTGAGTTTCGCGGCAATGTTCAAACCCGCATGAAAAAGCTCAATGACGGGGTTGCCGATGCCACATTTTTGGCCTGTGCCGGCCTTAACCGCTTAGGCGAAGCCAACCTTATCACCCAGGCCATGCCGATTACCGACATGCTGCCTGCCCCAGCACAAGGGGCCATTGGCATCGAAATTCGCCAGAATGACGATGAAATCGCCGACCTGCTAAAACCTTTACGCCATAAAGAAACCGAAATCACGGTTGGGGCCGAGCGCGGCTTTTTAATCGAGCTTGATGGTTCATGCCGCACCCCGCTTGCCGCTCACGCCACTTTAAATGGCGATCGTGTCGACCTCATCGTCATGGCCTTAACCACCGATGGCCAACACCGGTTTGAAACATCGCGTCAGGGACCGGCACAAAATGCTGAACAAATTGGCCGCGAAGCAGGTAAAGAAATCGCCAAAATGGCTGGAGACAAGTTGTTTGCCTAATGCACATTCTTGTCACCAGACCTAAAACAGATTCTTCAGCGTTGATTACAGCGCTCCAGAGTGCTGGCCATCAGGTTTCTCATATCCCTTTGTTGGATATAGAATTTTTTGAGAATGTTGAAATTCCAAACCATAATTATCAGGCTGTTTTAATTACCAGCGCCAACGGCGTTCGCGCACTAAACTACAATCCAAACCAGATTAATTTTTCAAAAACGACCGCCATCACCGTTGGGCCAGCTTCCGCAAAAGCTGCTCAACAAGCTGGCTTTAGCAATATTGTTCAAACAGAACTTGGCGATGTCAATGGTATTATTGACCATATAAAAACCAATCTAAAACCACAAAACGGTCCCTTGCTTTACCCCTCTGGCACAAAAACCACTGGCGACCTTCAAGCCATTTTATCAGAAAGCGGGTTTAACGTTGAACGTGCTATACTTTACAAAGCCAAACGTCTTAACGCACTTACTGAACAAGTAATTGATTCAATTCAAAGCGGTGACATCAAAGCTATATTATTATTTTCACCAAGAACCGCGAAAATCTGGCTTTCCCTGACTAAAAGCTGTATAGATAAAAGTCGGTTAGCAAAACTTGGGCACTTTTGTTTATCACAAAATGTTGCCAACGTACTTGTTAACGCCCTTGGTAACGATTGTGACATAAATATATGTAAGAAACCTGACACTCAACACATGCTCGCATCAATCAACGCATCAAAATTGTGATCAAGCGCTCACTTGTTGGTAAGACATTTCATACTAAATAACAGACCAAAATAGGATTTAGGCTTTAACTCATGGCAACTGGCAAGAAAAAACCAACGACTCCAAATTCTGGGCCCAAAACCGGCACAAACAAGCAAGCAACCGCCAAGCCGCCCATTACACCACGCAACAGCGCACCACGAAAAGCGGCTAAACCACCTGTCATCAATGTAAAAGCAACAGAAGTAAAATCTACTTCACCTTCAGATACGCAAAAAAAGTCCGTAGAAACAAAATCCGATAAGAAGTCAGGCAATCCGACATCTCCACCAGCAAAGCCTAACCTTAAATCAAACGATAAAAAAGCACCGTTAAAGACAACGCAAAAGCCATCAGGCACGCAAAGCAACAAAAAACCATCAAATCAAAACCCAAGCAAAAAGAAAAAGGGCAAAACAGGATTGATTATTGTCAGCCTTGCCGCTCTTATCGCTGCAGGTTTAGGCGGGGCCTGGGCCTTTAAACAATACGGACAAAAATTCTTCACCCCTGCCAATGCTGAAAACACCGCGCAAATTGCCGCCATCGGGGAAAAACTGACAGCAACCAACAAGCGTATTGATACCATTCAAACCAGTATTACATCACTAAGCAAACAGGTTAGCGCCAACAAGAACGCCCAAGAAACCCTTGCTAAAAACTTAAGCGAGGTTAAAAAATCTCTTACGCAAGTTGATACAGCCTTAAAAGCTGCGGCAAAAAAAGGTGCAGGCCCGGCCGATGCAGCCAATTCATTAGCACTTGAAAAACTTAACGCAAAACTGGCAAACCTTGACAACACCATCAGCAATCTTAAAACCGAAACCAGTAAAACCAGCGCAACATCAAACAAA
>JALWJW010000333.1 GCA_026996935.1 Hyphomicrobiales bacterium | reverse complement strand
TTGCCCTCAAGTACGTCTCTTCAGGCCGCTGCAATGAATGCCCAAAGTGTTCTGCAAAACGTCAATAGCCCATATGCCGCCGGTCTTACCCCGATTGCCTCATGGGTTTTAAGCGTGCGCCAAACGCTTGGAGCAAAACGTTTGGCTATGACCGGTTTAACAGGAAGTGAGCTGGATGTTGCAGCATCAACGCTCGCATTGGCAAGAAAACTGTCTAGCCAGGGCTTGCGGGTTATTATCATTGATGCCTCGATGCAAGGGGCTCAGTTTGCAGCTTTAACCGACACTGCAAATCTGCCTGGCCTTGCAGACCTTATTACCGGGCACGCTTCCTTTATGGAAGTAATTGTAAAAGATGAAATGTCCGATGTACGTATTTTGCGCGTTGGCCAACCTGTAACCGTTGCGATGCCACTTCTGGGTGGAGATCGCATGGAAACGATTTTAGGCGCACTGGAATCTGACGATAACCACGATATTGTAATCATTCACGGTGGGGTTATCTCACCTCAGGGTCAGTTGGAAAATGGTGCAATTGCCAAAAGTCACGCGACTTTATTACTGTCTGGAAATGCTCAGGCTCATGCGGTTGCTGCAACAATGACCAAGCTGTCTAATGCCGGCATGCGATCAACCCAGTTTGTCCGCATTGTTGGCGATGACGGGGCGCAACGCACACCTGAAAATGTCACCCACATGGGTGCCGGTGCAATGGCTGCTTCTATGGCTCAAAATCAGCCTGCGCCAAACCAGCAGGCAACAGCAATGAACACGCCATTATTTGCAAAAGTTGCAGTTTAAAAAACACAGGTATTAACAGTGGAAACCGCTATAAAGTTTTTCGCTTTAAGCACCAAAAAACCGCGCCCGCAACTTACTGATTAAGCCAAATACCGCGCGGTTTCTTTTAAGCAGTCGTTTTGTCATGGCCATTATAAGTTTTAATAATCCCAATGGCACAGCTTTAAAGTTGTTAATCCGTATTGTTTCATACAAAGATACATCGTTATCGCTCCAGTGACGCTTGTATTCACTGTCACCGGCAGAGAAGTCAAAATGCTGATATCCGTTTTCACAAAGCGCTTTAATAGTTTGGCGCAGGGCATAGTCACCAGGAGAAAGCTTCTGTAAATCTTGAGCGCTGGTCAATGAAGCAACAAGCGCCCAGTAACTGTTTTTAAATGAGGCCCCTAACATGACAGCAACCACGCGTCCGTCAACTTTCAGGTGATAGGGTAGAAGATAGGCTGTACTATTTTCAACAGAAAATTCATTAAGAGCAAAAAGAAAATCTTTAATTTCTGGCGCATCAAGGCCGGTAATGCCGCGCTTTGACAGACGTTTAGCCTGTTGGCTCTGCATTTTTTCTAAAATCTGTTTGTTGTGAGATAAAGAGTCTGGCAGGCCAAACATAACCTTGCCGGCTGCTAATAGTTTTCTATCGCGTTTACGATTGCCGCGCCGCGTTGAAGATGATCTTTTTCGGCCGTAAAGTTCATCAAACTTTTCTTCAAGCTGCATAGTAAAAGATTGGTTTGCCGAGCGGGTTGAAAACAAAAACCCGAGCGGGTTGGGCTGGTCCTGCCAGTTCATTGGCTGGCGCACAAGGTTGATGAGTTCTGGGTGTCCTGCTGTTTTTATAATTTCAGGCCAAAGGAACGAAAGGGTATGGTTGTAGTGATCAAGAAAATCCGGGCTGTATATGCCCATACCATAGGTCATCTCGCCAGTGCCAAGCCATATTAAAACTTTGCAGCCAAATCGTTTTTGCATACCAAACGGCAGCACAAAAACCAGCTTATCTTCTCCATTAAAGCCAGCCACGACGGCTGGTGAGACTGAGCGAGCTTTGCCAATGGTGGTTTGCCATGCCTGACACCACTCATAGGACTGATAGAACGTACAAGGTGCGCGCTCTTGCAACGCCTGCCACTGGTCCTTTAGTGAAGACAAATCTTCACACAACTCAAGTCGTAAGGACTTATGCCCCTCATCACCGCCCAATTGAGCTTATCCCCTGTTTTTATACCCACGAAATTTGCAGGCTCGTGTCAAGCCTACGTAAACAATTTGCTGTTATATAGGCATAATATTAAGTTTTATTGATTTTTGAAGATTTTACGGAAAATGGCTGGCAATGGTGAATAAAGAAACAATTTTTCGAAGTGCGCTAAATGCAATTCACTACTCTGGAATTGGTAAGTTAGCCGGACCTGCCTTTAAAGGGAATGGCGCTTATCTGATGTTGCACCACATTCTTCCAGGCGGAGGATTGCAAACAGGCTTTGCCCCAAATGCCGGTCTGGAAATTACACCGCAGTTTTTGGGAGAGGTAATTCAATTTGTTCGCCAACGCGGCTATCAAATTGTTTCTATTGATGAATCTCATAAAATTATCACAGGTGAAATAACTTGTGATAAGCCGTTTATTGTCTTCACCATTGATGATGGCTATCGTGATAACCTTATCCATGCGCTGCCCGTGTTCCAACAGCACAATTGCCCTTTTACCATTTTTATTGCCCCGCAAATCACTAGTGGCACTAGTGAGCTCTGGTGGCGCGGACTAGAGCAGGTCGTTGCTGATAACGATTGCGTGAAGTGTGAAATTAATGGCCAGCAATACGATATCGCCAGCTCTAATACCGCTGAAGAAAAGGCTGCATTTGCGCAGATTTATTGGCCCGTTCGAAATTTGCCAGAATATGAGCAACGTATATGGATTCGACAGTTTTGCAATGATTATGGCATAGACCTTGATGAAATGTGTGCATCCCAAGCCATGAATTGGGATGAGGTGAGGCAAATTTCTAGCGATCCTTTGTGCACAATCGGGGCGCATACAATCAATCACTACGCGGTATCAAAACTAACCGATGAGCAAGTGCGCGACGAAGTGGTAAGCTCAGGCGATATTATTGAACAAAAAATCGGCAAACGGCCTGAGTTTTTTGCTTATCCTTATGGAGATGAAGGCTCGGCAGGCCCGCGTGATTTTCAGATCGTTAAAGATGCAGGATTCAAGCTGGCCGTAACAACACGTAAAGGGGTGATATATGATGAACACGCCGACCATCTCACCGCACTGCCACGTTTGTCCTTAAATGGGGCCTATCAGGAAACCCATTACGTTGAAGCGTTGTTGTCGGGTGTGCCGTTTGCGTTGTTTAACAAGTTTAAGAAACTCAACGTTGCTTAAGTCTCATCGGGTTCTTCATCGGGGCGAGACATCCAACGGATGATAAGCATTATCACAGGCAGCCACGCCATGCCGGCAATTAAAAAAAACAAAAACTGCCAGGCCCCGTGCAGTTTCGTAATCATTGCCCCACCAATCGCCATGAGCACAAGGCTATAAGTTACAAAATAAAGCGTGCCAATAATGACACCAATAAGCTTTCGCGTTCTGATTTTCATAAGGATAGGTGATAACTTGTAATAAGCAAAACAGCAAGTAGAGATGGTAACGCTAAGCTCAGATGTTTGTCCAACCAGTATCGCAGATTCAGCCAGCCATGCTGTTAAACGCGCCAGGATGTCCAGTTCATCAGGCGCAGGCACCTTAATACTGCTCACCGCAGCCCTGTGGCACCTGCATGACGTTTGTGTGTGTGGCGAGTAGCTTTAATCAGCCAATCGCCTGATCTAAATCAGCAATAATGTCGTCAACATTTTCAATGCCGATAGACAGCCGCACCAATTCTGGCCCGGCACCTGCTTTTGATTGTTGTTCTGGGGTCAATTGGCTGTGGGTGGTTGATGCCGGGTGAATAATCAATGAGCGCGTATCACCAACATTGGCCAAATGGCTAAGTAGATTGACACCGGAAACCACCTTAACGCCAGCTTCATAGCCACCTTTAAGGCCAAAGGTGAATACGGCACCGGGGCCGCGCGGCGTGTATTTCTGCGCTAAGTCATAATAGGGGCTGCTTTTTAAACCCGCATAATTGACATATTCAACCTTGTCGTTGGCCTCAAGCCATTCAGCAACTTTTTGCGTATTTTCGCAATGTCGCTCCATTCTTAATGAAAGCGTTTCCATACCTGTAAGTATGTTAAAGGCATTGGTTGGTGAAATGGCAGGCCCTAGGTCTCGCAAGCCAAGCACGCGGCAGGTAATGGCAAAAGCGATATTACCGAAAGTTTCATAGAGCTTTATGTCATTATATGAAGAATTAGGTTCTGAAAGCATGGGGTATTTGCCATCTTTGCCCCAGTCAAAATTACCACCGTCAACAATAATACCGCCCATAGAATTACCGTGACCAGCAATGAACTTGGTTAGCGAATGAGTAATGATATTGGCCCCGTGGTCAAAGGGTTTGCATAGCCAGGGCGTTGCCAAAGTATTATCAACAATCAGCGGAATACCGGCCTTTTTGGCAACTTCTGAAATGGCTTCGATGTCGTTCACACGGCCACCCGGATTAGCAATCGACTCAATAAAAATAGCTTTGGTTTTATCGGTCACCGCTGCTGCAATGCTCGAGACATCATCAGCATCGGCCCAGGCCACTTTCCAGCCAAATGATTTGAACGAATGATTGAATTGATTGATCGAGCCGCCGTAAAGCTGGCGCGTAGCGATAAATTCATCACCCGGATTAAGCAGAGCATGAAAAACCAACAATTGCGCCGCATGACCAGAGGCCGTTGCCACCGCTGCCGTGCCACCTTCAAGGGCAGCAACCTTTGATTCCAGCACCGCTTGTGTCGGGTTCATAATCCGTGTGTAAATATTGCCAAAGGACCGTAACGCAAACAGATCAGCAGCATGGTCAGCATCATCAAACACATAAGCTGTTGTTTGATAAATTGGTGTTGCCCGCGCGCCTGTCGCCGGATCTGGTTGCGCGCCTGCATGAATGGCCAGCGTGTCAAAGCCATAATCTTGTTCGCTCATTGTATCCTCCATTATGATTGTATTTTTAAAAGTGTTTACGTTCGTTTAAAAGAACGTGAGTATAAATGCAATAGAAAACATTACTTAGGGGCCAAGCCTAAACTCTGCATTTTACCTGATTCATGCATGGATTGCTTTTTGGACGAGATGTTCCCCGTCGAACCGCCAACCCGGGCCCATTCTCCCGATAATTTGCCATACTCCATCTTAGGGCATCGATCCATTACCACTTTCAATCCGGCCTTTTCAGCTTTAGCGGCAGCTTCCTCGTTGTGCACTGATAGCTGCATCCAAATGACTTTAGGCAAAGGGTCAAGCGTTAAAGCCTCATCGGTGATTGGACCTGCAGCATCAGAATTGCGGAAAATATCAACCATATCAATCGGCTCTGGCACATCGCTAAGCGAGGCATAAACCATCTGTCCAAGAAGTTCTTTACCTGCCATGCCTGGATTGATCGGAATGACTTTATAGCCTTTATCAAGCAAATACTTCATAACGAAATAAGACGGGCGAACCTCTTTGGCCGATGCCCCGACCAAAGCGATGGTTTTTACCGATTGTAAAATGTCTGAAATATAGGCGTTGCTGTAAGTGGTGTGATCCATGGTGGTCTCAGTTTAATCCCAATGAGGTTGGCGTTTTTCGATGAAAGCACAAATGCCTTCCTTGGCATCATTCATCATTATGTTTTCGGTAATGACTTTTGAGGTGTGCGCATAAGCATCAGCTAAAGGCATTTCCAATTGTGCATAAAAAGCCTGCTTGCCCAAAGCCAAAACCTTAGCAGGTTTGGCTGCAATAGCAGTTGCCATATCCATAACTGCACCGTTCAAGTCATCAGGGGAGGTGACGCGGTTTATGATTTCAGCCTCTAATGCTTCTTGCGCGCTCATTAAAGCGCCTGTGGTCAAAAGTTCCATGGCCCGCTTGCGCCCGGCATTGCGCGACAGGGAAACCATCGGGGTTGAGCAAAACAAACCCGAACTAATGCCATTAACCCCAAAGCGGGCATTGTCGCTGGCAATGGCCATATCGCACGCGGCCACCAGTTGGCACCCCGCTGCTGTGGCAATGCCATCAATTTGCGCCACAAAAATTTTAGGACTTTGAACGATAGACAGCATGAAGCTTGAACACAAAGCAAACAACCGCTCATAATAGGCTCGCCCTTCATCGCTATCATTGCGGTGGGCGGTCATTTCTTTCAGGTCATGGCCAGCACAAAATCCTGGCCCATTGGCATCAATGATAACCGCTCTAACACTTTCAATCTTGTTCACCTCATCTACGCGGCGCTGCAAACGCATCAGCATATCTTCAGATAAAGCATTGCGCGCTTTAGGGCGGTTAAGGGTAAAACGGGCAATACGTTTCGCATCGTCCACAAAATTTACCAAAACAATATCATCGGACATGAAAAAGGCCTTGAGGGTTCATTTATTCAGTTGGGTTCAATAGATTCAATTTCTTACGATATTCAGGTATGTCATTGAGTTGGCGAATAATTTTAATATTCGACTTAGGTGGAATTAACGCATTAAGGCTGGCAATAATGCGTAGTTTTTTCTTATCTGTTAAGGTTGTGCTTTCACGGACTTCCTGAATTTGCTGTCGAATTTCATGGGTCGGGTCTTCAATTAATGCACCATAAGCAAAATTAACATTCATAATAGCGTTATTCCACTCAACAATGTCTTTAAAGCCATGTTGTTGGATTTCTTTTTCCAGCGCTTTTCCAGCATCGGTTTTTTCAACAAACTCTTTAAGTGTCGGATAATCATTTAAGCCCTTATCATCATACCGTGTTCCCACTTGTGCAAACGCATTAATAGCTCTTTTTGCAATGTCTAAAGTCAGCGCGATCTGTTCGATGGCAGGAATATCTTCAATATCAAATCCTTCATGGGGTTCAACAGGTTCCTTGATAGGTGCTGTTTCTGGCTCGGCTTCTGGAACAGTTTTTGGCAGTGTTTTTGGCGCTAAAGGTAGTGGGTTTTCTGATTGAGAATTCGGGCTTTTTTCTAACAGTTCGTCAGGGATAGGTGAGGGGTTTTTTGTGTCTAAAGGCGAGGTTTGCGGAGCTGGCAGGCGCGATTGATCTTTAACGGCCGCAATACTGGCTGAAAATGACAAGCTTGATATGGCCCAAAAGATGGCCAATAATAATGGCGGTCGTATTCTTTTTTGCATCTACCTTTATCTCGTTATCTGCCATAAAGTATGGCGTGCCGTAATCAATCATAGAAAAACTTTACCGCTTGTGGAAGAGGAAACAAATTTCAATGTCACGCGATCAACTGAAATGGGACACATCTGCGGTTATGAGGTATCTGGAAAAAGAGTTTCCTCAAGCTTTTGCAAATGGCCAGCGATACGATGTAAAGACACTTAAAGTTGATGCTGTGGAAATGTCCCTAAGTGCAGGTGAGAACCAGTTGCGCCCGGGCGGAACCGTGTCAGGCCCCACACAAATGGAATTGGCAGACTTTGCCATGTATTTCTTGCTGTTAGCACACCACGGGGAATCTGCAAAATTGTCGGTAACAACAAATCTGACCTGTAGCTTTTTGCGAAAACCAAAACCTGAACCGCTTCTTTGCAACGTCAAGCTAATCAAGCACGGTCGCACTTTAGCGGTGGGAGATGTCCAAATCCGTTCGCAGTCTGGCGACATCTTATCTCATTTGGAGCTAACATATTACGTTGGTAACATCTCGCTCTAACGCAACACGCATAAATGCGTGTCGGTTAAGTTTTGTTTTTTAGATGATATCTCAGGGCCAGTGCCTAAGCCGCCATAGGCTCCACTTTTGCAACTTCTGCCAAAACATCATCCAGTGGTGGGGTGCGTTCCAAAACCTCAAATGCATCATGGCGAACATGATTAAGCGCCATTTGTTCTTTCACCATTTCTGGCGTTACAATGCCCTTATCAACACATTCTTGCAGCAGGGCAAAGAACAATTGTTCCTGGCGGATGTCTGGATGCTGGCGGTATTTACCTAAAAACGCATAATCACCAAAGATTTTACGTTTCAAACGGTTCACCGGACCAGAAAACGGAATGCCCGGTTTTTTATCGCGCGGCACGAAATCGGCTTGTAAACCAGTTTTCCATGGCTGGGTACGCCGCAATGTGGTGTGCAGCATTTTTGTATCTTTGGTTAAGCGGTCAAGATCGTTCCAAACTTCATCCATTATGCCAATAGTGTCGGGGTCTTCAAGTTTAAGCCCAATCCATTCGCCGTAATCACGTTTATTTTCAAACATTTCATTGAATTGCTCTTCAACTTTCCAGTGTTTGAGTTTTGCATTGTCCATCAACATTACACTGGTGGCCATATATCCTGCAGCACCTTTTTTACCCCGTAGGGGCCGTGCGAGCACTGCTTTGCCGCCCATGTCCATTTGTAAAAGGTCCCAAACATCACCAACAGCAAAAATATCCGGATCAATTTCTAACGAACGCCCTTCATAACCCATTTGTTCAGGAGGCATAAAGCGGGTGAGGGTGAATGATTGTAAGTCATTATTGCGCCAAATTCGCTGATGACCTTCACGCAAATAAGATTGCCCTTCACGGGCAAGAAAAAAATCAAAATCTTTGTGGTGTAAGATTTTGACATCGAATTTGTCTGCGTTTGCAGAATTGCGTTTTAGCGCGTATTCGGCGACAATCGCGCCAAGTATTTGCTTATGGTTGGTTTGAATGAACACGCAAGGTTTCAAGATCGCAACTCCTCTGCTTGATTTATTAAATGACTTAGTGAATTTGGCCGTTTTTGTAAAGGGTGCTTTGATTTGTATCAAAATAAGGTGTGGTAAAATAATACCGCCTTGATAAGCTGTTGATTTTGCTTAATAAAATTATATTGCTGGTCAAAATAGCCTGTTGACCTACCCTGATAAATAACATACATAACGCCATCGAGATAACTCGTTGGCGGGCATTGGAGTGCACGTCATTTTTATATGCAGGACATAAACACATGAAAACCTTCTCTCAGAAACCCGCTGAGGTCGAAAAGAACTGGGTGTTATTTGATGCAAAAGACGTTGTTCTAGGACGTTTAGCTTCAGAAATCGCATTCCGTTTACGCGGCAAACATCTTCCAACATTTACCCCTCACGTTGATTGTGGCGACAATATCGTTGTTATCAATGCGGAAAAAGTGTTGTTGACTGGTAAAAAACGCCAAGACAAAGTTTACTACCGTCACACAAACCACCCTGGTGGTCTAAAGCAAGCCATCGCTGGCGAAATTTTGGACGGCAAATTTCCGGAACGCGTTTTGGAAAAAGCTGTAACACGCATGATGCCTGGTGGACCTCTATCACGCAAACAGTTGAAAAATTTGTATATTTATGCCGGTTCTGAACATCGCCATGAAGCACAAAAACCAGTTGCGATTGATTTCGCTGCTGCAAATGTCAAAAATACGCTAAGGGATTAAGATCAATGGCTGACGAAAAGAAATCATTGGAAGACCTCGGCGCTGTTCTTGCTGCGTCTTCTGAGACCGTTGTGACTGAGACTGTTTCGGTTGAAGTAACAGCAGATGTACCACCTGCTGATGAACCGGCAGTTCTTCCTGATCCAAAAATTGATGAACAGGGCCGTGCTTATGCAACTGGCCGTCGTAAAGACGCTGTCGCTCGTGTTTGGATTAAGCCTGGTAACGGCAAAATCACTGTGAATGGCCGTGAATTTGAAAAATACTTCGCCCGTCCGGCATTGCGTATGGTTATTTCACAACCTTCAGAAGCTGCGGAACGCAAAGATCAGTATGATGTCGTTTGTACTGTTAAAGGCGGTGGTCTTTCTGGTCAGGCTGGCGCGCTTCGTCACGGCATCTCACGAGCACTTATCAATTTCGAACCAGCACTTCGCCCGGTTCTGAAAAAAGGTGGCTTCCTGACACGTGATGCGCGTGAAGTTGAACGTAAGAAATACGGTCGTGCAAAAGCGCGTCGTAGCTTCCAGTTCTCAAAACGCTAATCGATTTGGTTTTCAAATCAAACCCGATCGATCAGCAATGGTCGATCGGGTTTTTTTGTGTCTGGTATTCGAGATTGGAGTATTGGAACAAAGAAAAACCCCGAGAGGGAGGATTCTCGGGGCTTATGTCCGCTAGAGTTTCTAAAGGACGGGGGTGACAAGAGCCTCTTTAACTAAGGCGAGGGGACAACCTGTATAAAGGCTCTTGTCGTCTCGTTGATATATTGAATATAGGTATTGCATATTGATTGTTCAAATAAACAGCCTACACAAAATTGTGAGCGGTCTGGTTTTTTGAAATATAGATAGAATAAAGGGAATGGAATAATGGCAGAAAAAATCGCAATCGGCGTTATTGGCGCATCTGGCTATACAGGTTCTGATTTGGTTCGCCTTGCTGCCCGCCATCCCGATATTGAGATAAAAGCACTCACCGCCCACAGCCATGCTGGCAAACCCATGCATCAGGTTTTTCCCCATCTTGCAGATTTAGGTTTGCCTGATTTGGTCACGGTTGATGAAGTTGACTGGAGCGAAATTGATGCGGTTTTTTGCGGGCTGCCCCATGCAACCAGCCAGGAAGTCATCGCAAGTTTGCCAAAACACCTAAAAGTCATTGATATGTCTGCCGACTTCCGGCTGCGTGATGCTGCAGTCTATAAACAATGGTACGGCGTTGAACGCACCCAGTTTGAGCTGCAAAAACAAACTGTTTATGGCCTATCTGAACATTACCGTGATGACCTTAAAACTGCCAACCTTGTAGCCTGTCCCGGTTGTTATCCAACCGCCGTTTTGACTTTGTTGTTACCACTGGTTAAAGCAGGGCTGATTGATGCAGATGATTTGATTATAGATGCAAAGTCAGGCATTACCGGGGCAGGGCGCGGCCTTAAACAGAATACGTTATTTGCCGAGGCTGGTGAGGGTTTTTCAACATACGCCGTTGCAAACCACCGTCATGCGCCGGAAATTGAGCAAGAACTAAGTTTAGTCGCCGATAAAGACGTTATTGTCAGTTTTACCCCTCACTTGGTGCCGATGTCGCGTGGTGAATACATTTCAGCCTATGCAAAATTAGCCAATGGTGCCACCGCGCAAGATTGTAAAGCTGCCCTTGAAACGCGCTATGCTGATGAACCCTTCGTCTATATGGCACCTGAAGGGGTTTTGCCAGCAACCCAATATGTTCGTGGCTCAAATAAAGTCATGCTTGGCGTTTATCAGGACCGCGTACCAGGGCGTGTAATATTAATGTCAACGCTTGACAATTTGGTCAAAGGTTCGGCCGGTCAGGCACTTCAAAATTTCAATATAATGTTTGGCCTGGAAGAAACTTCAGGATTACAACAAGTTACCATGTTCCCTTGAATCAATTTATTGATTGAGTTGGCCTTTAACATACGTTTGAAACAAAACCATGACAGAAAACGATTGACGTAAGGCTAACAATGGTCTCCTATGCCTGCAAAAAGGGTAGGAGCCCCAAAGGGGTAGAAAACAATGTCGAGGAATATTTCCACGTCATCTCGTGGTGTTAAGGGGCATTTAAAAACAACGGTAATACTCATTACTGCTGCCGTGCTGCTTGCAGCCTGTTCTTCCTCGCGTCCTCTTGAAAATGCTGCCCTTCGTACCCTAACACCCGTTCATGCTATTTCCTTGTTTGATGAGAATAATCAACCGAACCAGGTTTTGG